>DASSJF010000073.1 GCA_035691305.1 bacterium | reverse complement strand
CCTGCGCCGGCCGACCGCCCTGCCGCGCGGCGGGTCTATCTGGACGGCTGGCGCGACGTTCCCGTGCACGTCTGGGACGGCCTCGAGCCGGGCGCGGTCATCGACGGACCGGCCATCGCGGAGTCGGAGGCGACGACCGTGCTGATCCGCCCGGGCGAACAGGCGCGGGTCACGCCGCACGGATGGCTCGACCTCAGGGTGAAAACGGTTTAGCGTCCCCCGTGATCGCGGCCTTCCGATTCCTCGGACATGCGTTCGCGCCTGCGTGATTGGGCGCGCACCGGAGGGAATAATACACGTGACCTCCAGTCTCAGCTGTGGAGGAGGTGGATCGAGATGCCGGTTTGGCTGGTTGCGCTCTTGTCGGGAATCGCGTTCACCGTCGCGGTGACTTCGATCGCCGGCGGTAAGTAAGTTCACAACCGCATAGCAGGATCTGGCGGGGGGCCGGGGCTCCGACTCGGCTCCCCACACTTTTGGCGGCACGGATCGCAGAGACGGCGCGACGTTTGCGCACCCGCGATCGGGGAAGAAAAACATACTGAGCCGCCACTCTACCAGGAGGTGAGCCGCAATGCCCGAATGGGTGGTGTGGGTACTGGCCGGCATCTTTGTTACTGCCGCGGTGATCAACGCGGGCGGTAAGTAGGCCGAGTTGTTCTGGTAGTTGTACAGAGGGGCCGGGTCGGGACGACTGGCCCCTCGTCTTTTGGTCGCTCCCTAAATCCCGCTGAACACGCTGAACCCGCCGTCAACCGGGACGACCACGCCGTTCACGAACCCGCTTCCCGGGCCGCACAACCACAACACGGTGCCGATCAGGTCGTCGGGCACCCCGAACCGCCCCGCCGGGGTGTGCTCGATGATCGTCCGGCCGCGCGGCGTGAGGCTGCCGTCTTCGTTGGTCAGGAGGCGGCGGTTCTGCTCGCCGATGAAAAAGCCCGGCGCCACCGCGTTGACGCGCAGCCCTTCGCCGTACTTGCGCGCGAGATCTACCGCGATCCAGCGGGTCAGATTCTCAATCGCGGCCTTGGCGGCCGAATACGCCGGCACACGGGTCAACACGCGCTGGGACGCCATCGACGAGATGTTCACGATGCTGCCCTGCTTCGCCGCCGCCATCACCGGACCGAAGATCTGAATCGGGATCAGCGTGCCGGTCAGGTTCAGGTCCACGGCGGCCCGCCACGCCTCCACCGGCAGATCGAACACCGACCCGCTGTTCGCGAGCGTCGCCTGCGGCAGGTTGCCGCCGGCGGCGTTGATGAGGATATCGATTCGCCCCCACCGTCCGGCGACGGCGTCGCGGGCGCGGGCGAGCTCCGCGTGATCCAGCACGTCCGCCGCAACCGGTATCGCCTCGCCGCCGGACGCCTCGAGCTGGCCCGCCACGGCCTGCGCCCGGTCGAGCCGCCGGCCGAGGATCGCGATGCGGACCCCGGCCGCGGACAGCCCGCCCGCCATGGCGGACCCAAGCACGCCGCTGCCGCCGGTCACAACCGCGACGCGGCCCCGCAGGTCGAAGAGATCCCGCGGCTTCATCGGCCGAACGCGGAGAGGTGACGGATGAAGTGGCGCTCCACGTTCCCATCGTAGGCCTCCGGGTTCGCCCGCAGCGCCCCCTGCAGTCGGGACCCGTAGGCCGCCAGCGCGGAGCCGAAAGTGACGTGCAGCATCTCCCGGGCATCGAAGTTGTCGAGCAGCGACGCGAGATCCCGGTCCGCCACCTTCCCGGGCGCCGGCGTGCGCTGCGCGAGGGCCGACACGTGGTAGCTCGCCCGGTCCTCCGCGTAGCGCTCGTGCGCAAGGATGTAGATGTCCCGGAACAGCGACGGATCGAGCGGCGCGATCGTCCGCAGCGCTTCGAGATAGCTCGTCCCGGCGGTCTTGATGTGCGCGAGCGCGCCGCACCGGCGGCCGAAGGCGCCGTACACGCTCAGCTTGTCGGATCCGGAGTGCAGGCTGAGCTTGTACGGGCCGAGGCGGCGTGCGATCGCCGCGTGCACCGCCACATCGGCGTCGAACTCGGCCGGATCGCCGATGTAGTCCACGCCCTTCTCGAAGCGGCCGACGAAGCGCGGCGCGAGGCTCACCCACTGCACGCCGAGGCGGCGGAGCTCGGTCGCGACGTACGCGTGTTGCACCGGCGTGGTGGGCGTATCGGTCTCGTCGACCGAGATCTCGACCTCGACGGCCGTGTTCCGGGACCGGAGATGCCGGTAGAGTGACGCGACGTGCGCGACCGCGCGCCCGTACTTGACGGCGGCGCGCGCGACGGCGTCGTCGTCGTAGGCCAGCGGCTCGCGGTCGAGCTCGAGGGTATGGCCGCGGTACCGGTGCCACATCCGTTCGCGCGTGTCGTCGAGGTCGCGCCACGGCAGCGCGTCGAGCGCCGGCGCGATCTCCGCCGCCGGCTTCGAATCGGCGTCCGGATCGACGTATGCGCCGGGATCGAACGTAAAGAACGTGTAGCCCGCGGCGAGACAGCCGTCGACGTCCGCGGCGGTCTTCAGGTGGTCCGCGTCCGCGCCGAAGCCGTCGCGCCATCCTTCCATAAAGACGCCCCACGCCGCGTCGTCGAGCACCTGCACGGGCGTCCGGTTGGTCCGGACCATCTCGCGGATCGACTGCTGCGCGAAGATCGGCGCGATCCCCGCCCCCGCGGCGCGCATCGCGCGGATGTGCCCCGGCGTGGCGACGCCCAGCCGGTCGCCGAACCCGAACGACCGCGCCGGCCCCAGCACGCGCGGCGAGAGCCAGGGCAGCGTGCGCCGGAGGACGGCCAGGTTCCGCGGGGTCATCGGGCCGACGCGCAGCCACCGGCCGTCCACGTCCGTGGTCTCGCCCTCGAGGGCGCGCAGGTCTGCCGGCGCGCTCGGGGCGAGCGCGGCCACGCGGGCCGCGGCCCGCGCGTCGCGAACGGCGCCCACCTCGGCCTCGCCGATCCGGACGACGGAACGCGGCAGCACGTCGAGCCCTCGTACGGACCCCAAACCGGTCATCGGCGATCGGCCTCCTGATTGCACCCGCGGCGCGGCGGGATCAAAAGATGCCGGGATCCGCGCGGCGGCCGGCCGGCTCCCGCCCCGGGCGCGGCGTCACGGGATCGAGCGGCGGCGCGAGCGACCCATCGGCCGCGAACGACAGCGTCTGAGGCGCCGCCCCGGGCGCGACGGACGCGTGCGGCAGCAGCTCCGGCACCGCCGCCTCCGAGACGGCCACGTCGCGGAGCGCCAGCGTGGTGCGGATGTACACGAGCCGCGCCTGCCCGCCGTCGATCCTCGGCGCGGTCAGCACCGCGGCGTCGAGCACGTCGCGGTCGGTCGCGAGCACCATCGGCAGCCGCACCGAGTCGATGACGGTCGACGTGAGCGCGTTCATGTACGTCGCGCGCAGGTCCACCTTCCGCAGCACCCGCTGCGCGATCAGATCAGCCATGCCGACGCCGTTGGCGTTGCCCTGCGTCTCGGCGGTGAGGTCCAGCACGGCGATCTTGCGGATCACCGGGCCGCCGGAGGCAAACGGCGTGGGATACCGGCCGGTGATGTTGGGATCCATCCCGTCCCCGCTGATGTTCTTGCCGATCTCCTGGACGACGAGCACGTCCGCCGCCGCGACCGGCAGCCGCGGCATGAGGCTGCGCGCGCGGTCGAGCAAGGCCGGCTCCCGGTCGAGGAACGCCTCGGGCGGCAGCACCGCCACCTCGACCGGCACGTCGTAGGCGTCCTCCACCGTGCCGACCCCGAAGAGCAGCGGCGCCTTCTTGGCTACGATGCCGTAGCCCTCGACGAGACGATCGGCAAAGCCTCCGAAGCCCGGCGCGTGCATCGACTGCGCCCCGCGCTGCTTGCCGATGCCGATCACGGCCATCTTGACGAGCCCGCTCTCGATCACGCCGCGAAACGCGGTGTGCGGCTTGATGCGGCCGACTGCGACCGCGGCCCCGGCCTCCAGCGCCGCGCGGTCCCAGAAAACGCCGGAGCCGTCCGCGAGCCGCCCCAACTCCACGACGTCCATCGAGGAGACGATCGGTGCGCCGGCCGACGCTTCCGTCACGCCGAGTCCGGCGAGAACCTCCCGCTGCCCGTCCGCGGTCGCGCCGCCGTGGCTGCCCATCGCGGGGATGATGAACGGCTGCGCGCCGTGCCGGCGCAGCGCTGCGACCACGGCCTTCGTGATGAGCGGAATCTCGCCGACGCCGCGGCTCCCGACCGCGACCGCGACGCGCCCCTTCGGAATCCGCCGCGCGATGTCCGGCGCGTCGATCCGCCGGCGGATCTCGGCCTCGACGTCGCACCGGCCCGGCGTCGCGAACTGCTGACGCACGCGGACGACTTTGGGCAGCGCCGCTCTTTCCGGCGCGCGGATCCCCTCGACCGGGACGGCGCCGCTCATGCGTTCTTGGCCACCCACGCGTGCGCCGGGTCCTCGCTCGCCATCAGCTTCCGGCCTTCGCCGGCGAGCGCCCACAGATAGTAGAGCTTGTATCCCGGCGCGGCGACGACGGGATGGTAGCCCCAGGGTATCAGGACGGTGTCGCCGTCTTCGACGACGAACGTGGAGTCGACGTGCCGCTCCGGCGAGTACAGACGCTGGAACCCGAAGCCCCCCTTCGGCTTCACGCGGAAGTAGTAGACTTCCTGGAAGACGGCCTCCCGCGGCGGATCGTGGCGGTCGTGCCGGTGCGGCGGGTAGCTCGACCATCCGCCGGGCTCGTTGAACGTCTCGCCCGCCACGAGCCGCTGCGCGGGCTTCGACTCGTCGAGAATCGTGTAGACTGTGCGCTTGTTCGGGCCGTCGCCCCGCACCGCGACCACCACGTCCCGGGGCTGGATCACATATGCCTGCCCGCCGTCGGGCGCCGTCGCCCGCAGCGCCGCGATCTCGACGGGTGCCGCCGCCGAAATCCGGTACGGAAGACCGGCCGGCACGTAGACCGAGGTCGGCACGCCGTCGAAGACGTCCGCGCGTCCGCCGAGGTCTTTCCACTCGCCGGCGCCCTGCACGGCGATCGAGCACGTGCCGCCGAGAATGACCAGCAGCGACTCGCGTCCCGGCGACGCGGCCTCCAGCGGCCGGCCGGACGCCGGCCGGAGGATGGCGAGCTCGAGCCCGTCGGAATCGGAGTTCCTGGGATTCACGATCTCCGAGACGCCGTTGCCCCGGCTGCGCTTGAAGAACACGTTCACGGCCGCACCTCCGAAGGGGACTGGCCGGCGGGATGCGCCGGCGCCGCATCGTCGAGCGACACCGAGACGGCCGGATCGGCCCAGCGCGTGTTGGGAATCAGCGGGTACCAGGCCGGCCGGCCGGGATCGCGATCGTACGGGTACCCACCCAGCCGCCGGTAAAGCTCGGCGTAGCGGCCCATCTTGTCGCGATCGAGCCGGACGCCGAGCCCGGGCCCGGTCGGGACCGCGATCCGACCGCCGCGGTACGGCATCTTGCCGCCCTCGATCACGTCGTCCACAAGATGATGGTAGTGCGCGTCCGCGGCGAAAGCCAGACTCGGGATCACCGCGCCGAGATGCAGCATCGTCGCGAGCTGGATGCCGAGCTCGCCTGAAGAGTGCACGGCCACGCCGAGCTGAAACGTCTCGCAGACCCCGGCCGCCTTCACGCACGGACGGATACCGCCCCAGAACGTCGTGTCGAGGAGGATCACGTCGACGGCGGGCTGCAGCACGTTCGCCGCGAGCCCTTCGAAGTTCACCACGACGGTGTTGGTCGCGAGCGGCACGCGCACGCGCTCCCGAAGGCGCCGCATGCCGTTGAGGCCCCACGTCGGATCCTCGAGGTAATCGTTGCGGAGGTCCTCGATCGCCCGCCCGAACCGGATGCCCTCCTCCACGCTCAGCACGGAGTTGGGGTCGTAGCGCAGCCCGTCCTCGGGGAACGCCGCCGCGAGCGCGCGGTAGCACTCCAGCTCGTACTGGGGCGGGAAGACGCCGCCCTTCAGCTTGTGTGTCCGGAACCCGTGCGCGCGGCGCAGCGTCTGGGCGTGCGCGACCAGCTGCTCCACCGTCCGGACCTCGCCCGCGCCGCTCTTCGGGTCGGCGTAGCGGAAGAACAGGTAACTCGCGAACGGCACCTCGCCGCGCAGCCGTCCCCCGAGCAGATCGTACACGGGCACGCCGAGCGCCTGCCCGATGATGTCGAGGCACGCGAACTCGATCGCGGCGTGCAACTGCGTCCGGTTGGTGTACAGGCCCGCCGTCGGGTTGCAGATCTTGAAGCGCAGCGCCTCGAGGTCGAAGGCGTCGTGCCCGAGGACGTAGGGCTTCAGCCCGAGCAGCGCGCCCTCGGCGGCCTCGCCGCCCCCACCCATCTCCCCGAGGCCGACGAGCCCGTCCGCCGTCTTGAGCTCCACGATGGTGCGCACGAACCGGCCCCAGTGCGCGCCGTTGCTGTGCCGGAGCGGCGCCTCGACCGGGACGGTGACCGTCGTCGCGCGGAGATCGGCGATCGGAAGGCGTTTCACCGGCGGACGCGGATGACCATGTTCACGGGGTTGATGAACCGGAGCGCGGTGAGCAGCAGAATGAGGCCGGTGACCATGTAGACGACCGCCATCGCGTCGATCGCTTGGCTGGGCCGGATCCCGGCCGCGAACGCCGTGTAGTAGAGCGCGACGACGAGGGTCTGGCTCTTCGCGCCGGAGACGAGGAACGTCAGCTCGAACAGGGCGATCGCACGCACGAGGATCAGGAGGCCCGCGGCCAGCACGCCGGGGAGCGCGATGGGCAAGAGCACCCGTGCGAACAGCCGGAGCGGCGGCGCGCCTAAGGTACGGGCGGCGCGCTCGAGGTTCGGATCGATCTGCTCGAAAAACGGCGTCATGATCAGCACGACGAACGGCATCGCCGGCACGATGTTCGCAACGATGACGCCGGCGAGCTTGCCGCCGAGGTGGAGCTTGTACAGCATCGCGGCGAGCGGGATGCCGTAGGTGATCGGCGGCACCATCATCGGCAGGACGAGCAGCAGCATGAGGGCGGGCCGTCCGGGAAACGCGTACCGCGCGAGCGCGTAGGCGGCCGGCACGCCGAGCGCGAGGCTGATCAGGGTGACGCTCAGGCCGACGACGATCGTAACGCCGAGCACGTAGCCGAGATCGAACTCGGCGAGCGCGAACCTGTACCACTTCCCCGTGTACGCGTCCGGCAGCCATCCGCCGAACCACGTGGACGCGATCGAGTTGAGGAACGCGGAGAGGAAGATGCCGGCGACCAAGAGCGCGAACAGGCCGACGACAGCATAGACCCACCACGCCGGGCCGTCGCCTGTCCGGCCGCGCCGGCGGGCGGGCGGCTGCTGCGCCGACGCCGAAGCCGCCCGGCTCATCCGCGTCCTCCGATCGTCGGGCCTTTGTACGCGCGGTTCCGCGCCATGAGCACCAACGCCACGAAAACGAGCTCGATCGCCGCCATCACCATCGCGATCGCCGACGCCCGCGGGTAGTCGAAGTTCTCGTACGCGGCCTGCCACGCGGCGAGCGCGATCACCCGCGTGGATCCGGCCGGTTCGCCGACGAGCACCGCCGACGGAAAGACCGAAAACGTCGCGACGAAGGAGAGCGCCGCCGCCGCGGCGATCCCGGGGGCCAGCATCGGCAGCGTGACCCGGCGCAGGCGCTGCGGCCACCCCGCGCCGAGCGTGCGCGCCGCCTGCTCGAGGCGCGGATCGAGGCCGGACGCGTACCCGAGCAGCACGAGGAACACCGCGGGAAAGTCCGAGATCGTCAGCGAGAGAAAGACGCCGGTGTAGTTGTGCACGAACTGCACCGGGAACCGCGCGAGGTGCAGCGCCAGCAGCGCCTTGTTGACCCACCCCGCCGGCCCGAAGAACTCGATCATGCCCTCCGCGAGCAGCACGGTACCGAGGGTCATCGGGATCACGAGCAGGCCCGTGATGAGGCGTTGACCGGGCAGCGGACGCCGCAGCCGGTAAGCGAGCGGCAGCGCGATTGCGAGATCGAGCACGGTCACCGGGACGGCGAGCCGCAGTGTATTCCAAATCGACAGCCGCTCCCGCGGGTCGCCGAAGAACGAGCCGTAGTTGGCGAACGCGCCGGCCTTGGCGAGCGCCCCGATCGGCGAGAGCGACAGCTGCAGGCCGTAAACGAACGGATAGACGAACAGGACGAGTACGACGAACAGCGCCGGCGCGAGCGGCAGGAGCGGTCCCCAACGGATGCCCGCGCGCGGCGACACGGGCGCCCCCCCTCCGCCCGCCTGCATTCCCCCGGTCCGCTGCATCGCGGCCTACTCCGGCGGAAAGACCAGAAGCCGCTCGGGGTTGACGTTCAGGACCACCGCCGCTCCGCGCTCGAGACGCGACGGTGTCCGGACGACGAACGCGTCGCCGGCGTCGGCCACGACGCTGCACTCGAACGCGTCGCCGACAAACTCTGCGAATTCGACCCTCGCCGCGATGCCCGGCTTGTTGCCGGGCGCGGGCAGCGCCTCGACGTCTTCCGGCCGTACCGCGGCAACCGCCTCGGCGCCCGCCGCGACCCCGTCGCGCATCGTGCCCGCCAGGTGCAGGCCGGAGGGAGTCGCGACCTCGGCCTGGGTGCCGCGCGCAGTCCGAACGCGCACCGGGAAGAGGTTCCGGTAGCCGAAGAAGTTCGCGACGAACGCCGACTCCGGACGCAGGTAGACTTCTTCGGGCGAGCCCACCTGCCGCAGCATCCCGTCTTTCATCAGGCCGATGCGGTCGGAGAGCGAGAGCGCTTCTTCCTGATCGTGCGTGACGTACACGGTCGTGAGCCCGAGCGTCTGATGCAGCCGGCGGATTTCGAGCCGCATCTCGACGCGAAGCTTCGCGTCGAGGTTGCTGAGCGGTTCGTCCATCAAGAGCAGGCGCGGCTCGATGACGAGTGCGCGGGCCAGAGCGACGCGCTGCTGCTGGCCGCCGCTGAGCTGCGCGGGATAGCGGTCGATCGTCTCTTCGAGATGGACGAGCGCGAGCGTCCGGCGGACCCGCCGGTCCACGTCCTCCGGCCGAACGCCCTGCATCTCGAGCCCGAAGGCGACGTTGCGGGCGACGGTCAGATGCGGGAAGAGCGCGTAGCTCTGGAATACCACGCCGAAGCCCCGCCGCTCCGGCGGCACGGGCGCGAGGTCACGGCCGTCGAGCAGGATCTGTCCCGCATCCGGCTCGAGGAGACCGGCGAGCAGATTGAGCGCGGTGCTCTTGCCGCACCCCGAGGGCCCCAGCAGGCTGACGAACTCGCCGCCCCGCACGTCGAGGTCGAAGTCCCGCACCGCCGCGACGCCGCCGAAGTGTTTCGAAAGGCCGCGCATTTCAACGCGGCCGATTTTGTGCGCTAGGGCCGGCAGGCTCTCGCCTGCCGGCCCGGACGGCTGCACCCGGAATTGGGCGCTCACTTGAGCTTGTTCGCGCCGACCTTCTGGTCCCAGATCTGGAACGCCTCCACCAGCTTCGCCGGTTCGAGCGGAATCTCGATCGGCCGAGTCTTGATCAATTCGTCGAACGACGCCCGCTGCACCGGTCCGACTTTGTCCTGACTGTCCTTCGGCGCCATCGACAGCGGCACGTTCTTCACCGCGGGGCCCGGATAGAAGTAGCCGGTGTCGTAGGTCTTGGCCTGCTGATCGGGCTTCAGCACCCACGCGATCAGGTCGAGTACGAGTCCCAGCATCTCCGGCGAGTTGCCCCTGGGCACGCAGATGTACTGCGTGTCCGCGATTAGATGCTCGCCGTTGAAAGCGAACGCGCCGAAGTTCTTCGGCACCACGCCGAGCGCCCGAACGTTGAGATCCCAGCCCATCGTCGACGCCGCGATGGTGCGCGCGCCCTGGCCGAGCTCCTGGAACGTGCCCGCGGTGCCGGTGGGATAGTACTGAACGTACTGGCCCAACTGCTGGTAGTACGGCCAGACCTTCGTCCACGAGCTGGGTTCGCGCGGGTTCCCCTCACCGAGCAGGTACGGCAGCCCCATCATGAAGCTGCGGCCCGGACCGGAGTTGGCCGGCCGCGCGTAGATCAGCTGCCCGGGGTTGCCCTTCGCCCAGTTCAGGAGGTCTTCGGGCGTCTTCGGCGGATTCGGCAGCCGCTGCGGGTTGTAGGTGAACGTCGGTCCGTAGTTGCCGAAGACGTCGAGAATGCCGTACCCCTGCGCGAGCCCCTGCGCCTTCGGCTGGATGTAGTTGCCGATCAGGTTGGGGAACTTCGCCTGGTAATCCGGCAGGATGGGCTGCCAGATTTTCTGCACGATGCCGGCCGACAGCGCGTCCGAGCCGGTCAGCACCATGTTGATCTGCAGCTGGTTGGCCTGCTGCTGCGCGAGGATCTTCGCCGGCAGCTCCGGCGCCGTCGCCTGCTGGTAGCTCACGCCGCTGACGTACTGTTTGTGGTTGGCGGCGTAGTCCTCGATGATGGCCTTCGTGAGCTGCAGCTGGCCGGCGACGTCGATGATTGTGAGCGCCAGCGGCCGCGACGGCAGCGGCGGCAGCGCCGCGCCGGCCGCGCGGACGGCGCCGGGACGGCCGAGGATTCCGGTACCCGCGGCCGCGGCAACGCCCGCGCCGATCAGAAGCGTCCGGCGATCGAACCGATGTGAACTGTCCTTCACGATGTGCCACCCCCCACGTCGGGTTATTAAATTGAAGGTCTATATCATCCCACGTTATGATGACCGCCGTGGGTTCCGTCTGTATATCCGATGTAAATCGGATTTTCCCAGTCGATTTTTCGCGGATCGGGCCTAATGGCCCTGTAACGATAATGCGAGGACGGGGCTCGGTGGGTCACGTGCGCCGCGCGCGGGCCGCCCCCCGCTTGGCGGGGCTCGACGGTGCCACGCGCAGCGCGGCCGCGATGACCTGCTTGACCGGCACGCCGCGGGATTCCGCCGCGGCGCGGCACGCCTCGAACTCCGGCGCGACGTTCAGCACCACGTCGCCGTCGACGGCGATCTTCACCGGGATCCTGCCGTACTCCGTATCCACGTCCACGGTGCGCCGGGTCGCGGCCAGCCGGCTTACTTCGTAGGCGCGCACACCGAGCGTGGTCGTCTCGGCGAGCAGCACCCCGGTCAGTTCCTTCGCCCGGGCCTGGGATGCGAGGACCCGCAGCACGTGGCCGGGGCGCCCCTTCTTCATGACCGCCGGGACGGTCGCGACCTCGAGCGCGCCGGCTTCGATCAGCCGCGCCGTCACGTACGGATAGAGTTGCGGGTTCATATCGTCGATCGAGGTTTCGAGCATGACGAGCCGCTCCGTGCGTGCGCCGTCACCAAAGGGAACGGCGGCCGCGGCGCCTGCACCGCGGTCCGCCGCACCGGACGCGCTCGTCTTCTGCCGCTCACCTACGAAGAGCCGGAGCACGTTGGCCCGCTCGGGATCGTCACGGCCGGCACCCGTACCGATGCGGTCGACCCGCATCGGCGGCAGCGGCCCCCACTCCGTCACGAGTTCCTTGAGCAGCGCGGCGCCGGTCGGCGTCAGCCACTCGCCCTCGACGTCGCCCGCGTACACCGGCATCCCTTCGATCAGCGCCTGCGTGGCGGGGGCCGGCACCGGCACCAAGCCGTGGCGGATGCGGACCCACCCGCGGCCGATGCTCACCGGCGACGCCGCGATTCGATCCAGCCCGAGCGCCTCGATGCCCGCGAGCACGCCGGCCACGTCGACGACGGTGTCGAGGCCCCCGAGTTCGTGGAGGTGCACGCGCTCCACGGGCACGCCGTGAACGCGGGACTCGACCTCCGCAAGGCGGTGCAGCACGCGGGCCGCGCGCCTCCGCACCGGGGCGGCAACGCGGCAGCGGTCGACGATCGCGGCCAGTTCCGGATAGAGCCGCTCGTGCGCCGGATTGTCTTCCGTGACCTCGACGCGCAGCGCGGGCACGCCGCGGCGCTCGGCCCTGGTAACGGTCAGACGGACCGGCACCCCGAGGTCCGCGACGACGCGCTGCAGCGCGGTCCGCGGCCAGCCCGCGCCGAGGAGCGCGCCGAGCAGCATGTCGCCGCTCGCGCCGCTGGCGCAGTCAAGGTAGCCGAGTCGCATGCGGTCCCTCCGCGTCAGCCCCGCGCGTTTCCGTGGATCGGACTTCCGTGCCGTCCCTTTCCCCGCCGCCCCCCGCGGCGGCGCCGTTGATGCACGCGGCGAGGTAGCCGGCGCCGAACCCGTTGTCGATGTTCACGACCGCGACCCCGGGCGCGCACGCGTTCAGCATCGTGAAGAGCGGCGCGATGCCGCCGAGATGCACGCCGTAGCCGACGCTGGTCGGCACGCCGATCACCGGCGCCCGCGTCAGCCCCGCGACGACCGCCGGCAACGCGCCGTCCATTCCAGCGGCGACAACCAGCGCCCGCGCCCGCTCGAGCAGCCCGCGGTGCGCTCCGAGACGGTGGAGGCCGCTCACGCCGACGTCATAGGCGCGCGCGACCTCGGCGCCCATCACCTCGGCCGTCCACGCCGCCTCTTCGGCGACCGGCAGGTCACCGGTTCCGCCGGTCAATATCCCCACGCAGCCGGTCCGGCGGCGGGGGACGCCGCCCAGCACGACGAGCCGGGCGTGCGCCGCGTACTCGGCGTCCGGGAAGCTCTCCGCCACCCCGGCGGCCACGTCCGGCGTCGCGCGCGTCAACAGCACGGGACCGCCGGCGCGCCGCAGCGCCGCCGCGATCTCGACGATCTGCGCGATCGACTTGCCGGGACAGTAGACCGCCTCGGGCGCGCCGCGGCGGAGCGGCCGGTGGGTATCGGCCTTCGCAAACCCGAGGTCCGCGAACGGCATCCAGCGCAGCGCGGTGAGGGCGTCGCCGACCGAGACGCGACCGGCGCGCACGTCGTCGAGCAGGCGCGAAAGCGCGTCCTCGTTCACGGGCCGCCCCCGGCCGTTCCCCCCGTGCCGCGGCCCGCCAGACTCGCGGAAAACCGTCCGGAGCGGAGGCCGTCCGGCGCGATCCGTACGGCCGTGAAGCCGACGACGCGCAACGCTTCGGTAAGGCGCCCGGAGAGCGCGGTCAGCCGCTCGACCTCCGGCAGCGGCACCTCGACGCTCGCGGCGGCGCCGTGGTGGCGCACGCGCACCTCGCGGAAGCCCAGGCCGCGCACGATCCGCTCCGCCGCCTCGACTTGGCCGAGCGCCGCGACGGTCACCGGCGAGCCGTACGGCAGGCGCGACGCGAGGCACGGCGCGGCCGGCTTGTCCCAGACCTCCAGACGCCGCGCGCGGGCGAGCGCGCGGATCTCGTCCTTGCCGAGTTCCGCCTCGAGGAGCGGCGCCCGCACCGCGAACTCCGCCGCCGCGCGCATCCCCGGCCGGTAGTCCCCCACGTCGTCCGCGTTCGCGCCGTACACGACCGCGGGAAGATCCAGGCCCCGGGCGAGCCGCTCGAGTTCGGTGAACAGCGCGCGCTTGCAGAAATAGCACCGGTTCGCGTCGTTGCGGAGATAGCGATCGTCTTCGAGTTCGCGCGTCTCTACGCGGAGGTGCCGGACGCCGATGGATGCGGCGATCCGCTGCGCCGCGGCGAGCTCGTCCCGGGCGAGCGACGCCGAGACCGCCGTCGCGGCCACGCATCGGTCACCCAGCACGTCGAACGCCGCCGCGAGCAGATACGCGCTGTCGACGCCGCCCGAAAAAGCGACGACGGCGCCGCGAAGCTCGCGCAGCGTCGCGTCGAGCCGCGCCTGCTTACACCGGAGTTGCGCGCTGTCGATCGTGGTCACATCTCACATCCCCTACCGCGTCCTTCGACCGGCCGCGGCGCCGCGCCTCCGTCACGACGCCTCGGCCGCGGGGCGCACAGGCTCCGATGCCAGCGACACGCCCGCAAACGTGAGGAGCGCGCCGGCCGCCTGTACGAGGGTGAGGGTTTCGCCGAGCACGACCGCGGCGATGATCACCGCCGAGATCGGCTCCAGGTAGACGTACACCATCGTCTGCCGCTGGCCGTACCGGTAGAGCGACCGGCCCCACAGCGCCATCGCCAGCACCATGCCGGCCGTTGCGCCGTAAACGAGTCCGGCCCACGCCGGCCACGACACCACGGCCCAAGCGTGCCGCGCCGCGCCCGGCAGCGCGATCGGCGCGAACAAGAGCATCGCGATCCCCATCGACCATCCCGTCGCCTGCCACGTCCCGGTCGCCGCGACGACCGGACTGATGGAGAAGGCGTACCACGACCACGCGGCGGCCGCGCCGAGCGCGATCAGGTCGCCCAGCGCATGCTGCGAATCGAGCCCGCCGGCCTGCCCCCAGACGATCAGCGCGACGCCGGCGAGCCCGGTGACGAGCCCGGTCCAGCGGCGCGCGTCCGGCGCTTCGCCCCCGCGGACGGCCAGCCACCCGGCGGTCAGGATCGGAGCAGCCGCGAGCAAGATCGCGCTCTGCCCGGCCGTCGTCCACCGAAGGCCGCCGATGAGGAGAATCTGAAACGTCGCCTGGGCGAGCCCGGCACGCACGATCGACCCCGCGGACCCCCGCGGCGCGGGACGCCGGCGGGGCAGCCAGATTACCGCCGGCACCGCGGTCGCGATCACCAGACGCAGAAACGTCACGTCCACCGGGTCGATCTCGCGAAGCGCCAGCCGCACGCCGGGATAGACGCCGCCCCACAGCACGACCGCGAGCAGCGGCTCGAGGAGCAGCCGCCCGCGTCCCGCTCCGTCCCGGCTCATACCATCACAGAACCGCCGTTAACATCAAGGCACTGCCCGGTCATGAACCGCGCGTCGTCGGAGGCGAGGTACAGCGCCGCCATCGCGATGTCGTCCGGATCGCCCATCCGGCGCACCGGGAGCTCCGCGGCCCGGGTGCGCTGCCGCTCGGGCGGATAGATCGCGCGGTTCATGTCCGTGACGATCCCGCCGGGGCAGACGGCGTTCACCGTGATCCCGTACTGGCCCACTTCCCTCGCGAGCGAGCGGGTGAACGCGAGGATGAAGCCCTTCGTACCGGAGTACACCGCGAACTTGTCCGACCCGACGTGTCCCAGCTGCGACGACAGGTTGATGACGCGTCCCCAGCCCCGCTTGATCATCGCGGGCAGCAGCGCGCGCGTGAGCGTCAGCGTGCCGTAGATGTTGACGTCGATCATCGCCGTCCACGTCGCGGGATCCTGAGCGGCAAACGGCGCCACGTCCATGATCCCCGCGTTGTTCACGAGAATATCGACGCGCCCGAACGCCTGCATCGCTCGGTCCGCGAGCGCGGCCGTCTCCTCCCCGCGCGCCACGTCGGCCCGCACGGCGATCGCGCGGCGCCCCATCCGTTCGATCTGCTCCACGACGGACGCGGCGTCCGCCTCCGCGGTTCGGTAATCGACCACGACATCGGCGCCCTCCCGCGCGAAACCCAGCGCGGTCGCGCGGCCGAAGCCGCGGCTCCCCCCGGTGATCACCGCAACTCGATCGGCCAACCTGCTCATCGGAACCTCCGGACAACGCCCTGCCGCCGCCTCGCCGTGCCTCTGTCCGGCGCGGTGGCGGGAGGTTCGGCGGCGCGCACGGCGCGACCTATGACCGGCAGGCCGGGAGGAGAGCCTCGACGCCGCATCCAACGGCAGAGCGGTGCTCCACCCACGGAGGTTCCGCCCCGATGCCGACGATTGCCGAGAAGCGCCGGACGTTCCGCCGGCTGCACGAATCGGGCTGCTTTATCATTCCGAATCCCTGGGATGCCGGTACGGCGAGGTATCTGCAGCGCCTCGGCTTCCACGCGATCGCGACAACGAGCAGCGGCGCGGCGTGGTCGATGGGACTGCCGGACGAGGACTGGGCGCTGACCCGCGGGCCCATGCTCGCGCATATCCGCATGATCGTCGAAGCATCCGACCTGCCGGTCAACGCCGATTTCGAATCCGCCTACGCGGACGATCCCGCGGGTGTGGCCGAGAGCGTGCGGCTGTGCGTGGAGACGGGCGTCGCCGGCCTTTCGGTCGAGGATTCGACCGGTGACGCCGCTCGCCCGCTCTACGACTTTGATCTCGCGGTCGCCCGCATCCGCGCGGCCCGGGCCTCGATCGACCGTGCCGGCGGCGACGTACTGCTCGTCGGACGCTCTGAAGGTTTCATTCGCGGGGCGCCCGACCTCGACGAGACGATCCGCCGCCTCAAAGCCTACTCGGCCGCGGGTTCGGACTGCCTGTACGCGCCCGGCATCAGGACGCGGGAGCAGATCACCGCGGTTGTCGACGCCGTCGCGCCGAAGCCGGTCAATCTCCTCGTCGGCTCGGCGATCGGTCTCACGCTCAAAGACGCGGCCGCGCTCGGCGTCCGGCGGATCAGCGTCGGCGGGGCGCTGGCGCGATCGGCGTGGGGCGGCCTTATGCGCGCCGCGCGGGGCCTCGTCGAAGGCACGTTCGACGCGTTCGCGGACGCGGCGGCCGGGGCTGAGCTAAACACGCTGTTCGCCGACGACCTAAAGGCGCGGCGGCGGTGATGCCCGGCGACGCCCGCGCATCCCGCGGGCCGGTCCCGCCCACGCGGGGCGACATCCGTTACGCGCGGCTCGTCACGCCGATCGGCCCGTTGCTGGTGGCCGAGGACGACGACGGCCTCGCGGCGATTCATTTCGAGAACGGCCGCCGGCGCAGGCGTGTCGATCCGGCGTGGCGGGAAGTCGACGACGACGCGATCGGCATCGTGGCTCAACTGCGAGAGTACTTCGCGGGGACGCGCTGGCGGTTCCAGGTGCGCCTCTCGCCGCAGGGCACGCCGTTTCAGCGGCGGGTGTGGCAGGCGGTGGCCGCGATTCCCTTCGGCCAAACTCGCTCCTATGGGTCGATCGCGGCGGAGATCGGCGCGCCCAACGCCGTCCGCGCGGTCGGCGCCGCGAACGGCCAAAACCCGTGGCCGATCGTCGTGCCGTGCCACCGCGTCATCGGCAGCGACGGCTCGTTGACGGGTTACGGCGGCGGGCTGCCGATCAAGCGCGCCCTGCTCGACTTCGAGCGCGGCGGCACCCGGCTGTTCACCGATCCCGCCGGCTCGTGGATGCTGGCGTCGGTATCCACCACTCCTCGCCGCGGGCCGTCGTAACGTACTCCGGCCAGCGGAGGTCGACCGGCGCCGCGAAATCGCGGGGCAGCAGCGGCGCGACCCACTTCGTCCCGCCCACGCCGCCGCCGGTTCGTTCCTCGAACTCCGTCCGCGCCTTCGCCAGGTCATCCGGGTTGACCAACAGATCGACGAGGCTCCCGGCGATCGTCTTGCCCGCGGTGAACGTCATCGGATCGATGCAGGCCGGGACCCCGCCGAGCGCGTTCCCGGTCCACGCCGGATACTCGTAATCCGGCTGCGCCGGACGCAGCCGCGGCCGCCCCACGAAAAGACGGGCGGTCGGCGCGTGCCACGTGTAGTCGACGTAGTCGTCCGACGTGAAATTCTGCTGCCACGCCGGCAGCGCGTCCCGCAGGCGGCGTTCGTGCTCCGCCGGCGCGACGAGCCGGGTAGCCGCCTCCATGAACGGATCCTCCATCGGCGCAATCCCGAGGTTGCGCTGGATCTCGCAGGCGAACCGGCGCGCCTCCTCACCGAAGACGGGCGGCCCGACCAGTTCGAGGTTGCGGTAGACGAGCTCGGCGAGGGTGCGGTTGGGGAGGCCGACGCGGGTCTTCGTGATCCACCGGACCCCGTGCCGGCAGTGTGTCACCGCGGCCGCGTGCTCCGCGTTGCGCTCGAGCACCCGCGCGATCTGTTCCTGAATCCCGAGACTCGGCGACCGCCAGGCGTACTGGATCGCGGCGAACCGCGGCGGCAGGTTGTCGGAGGTGCACTGACCGCCCACCATCAGGAACTCGTTGAGCGTCCAGGTGCCCGTGTGCGGAAACATCGCTTCCTTTACATACTTGCCGGTCGTGTACATGAGGCACACGGCGTCCAGCGCCCCAGGGCAGCGCGCCGTCGCGTGCGAGTGCCGGACGGGCATCAGCGTGTGGTCCGTCCACGTCTCCGGCGCGTCGCATTCGAACGAGTACTGGGCGCTCCAGTACGAGCCGCACTGGGTATCCCACGCGACCGTGTTGTTCGGGTTCGGGTGGAACGCGATGTAGGCGTCCGCGCCATCGTAGTACCCCTTCGCGGCGTGGACCGGCTTCGAGCCGCAGACTTTCTCCGCGGGCTCTCCGAAGAACCGGAGCGTTCCGCGCAGCCCGTGCTTCTGCATCGCCGCCTTGACCGCGAGCACGCCGGTCAGGCCGGCGACGCCGAGCGCTGAGTGCGGGTCGGTGTGTCCGGCCGCGTAGGGGTTGAGACCCTCGCGGGGGGCCCGGTACGGCACCGGCCGCTGCGAGTTCTCCGGCACCGCATCGTACTCCGCGTAGGTGCCGAGCACGGGCCGTCCCTCGCCGAACGTCGCAAAGAACGCGGTCGGCATGCCGCCGCTGCCAGCCTCGACCCGGAAGCCTTCCGCCCGAAGAAGTTCGCAGTAGGCGCGCGCCGATTTGTACTCGCGCCACGCCGGCTCGGCGTAGCGCCAGATCTCTTCGCAGAAGCGCGAGAGCTTCGGCCGGTTCGCGTCCACCCAGGCGAGCGCGGTCTGCTTTGCTGCGGACGTGTACGCCATCTCGTCCTCCTCAGAACCCGGCCTTCTGCGGTCCGAACAGCAGCCGGCGGGCGTTGTCGCGCAAGACTTTGGGCCGCACCGTGTCTTTGACGGTCAGCGTGGAAGCGGCGTGCCGAGCCCGCGAGCTCTTGCGCGCTCGTAGATCGGGGCGGCGAGCACGATGTCGCAGGCGGCGATGCCCAGGGGAAGCACCAGGATCCGCTCGCGCTCGTTCGTCCGGCCGGCCGCGCGGCCGAGCAGCACCTCGCCGATCTCCGCGGCAACCGGCGGCACTCCGCCGGCATACCGCCCGAGCACCTCGGGACTGGCGAAGGGCTTCCTGTCGTCGACCAGCACCCGGTCGACCCGGTGAAGGATGGAGGTCTCCTTGCCGCCGTTGTCGAGCACGACGACCGTCGCCCCGGTCTTCAGCCACTCCATTGCCAGCAACGGCGTGGTCGTGTTCGTGGTCACGGTGACGATCACGTCCGCGTCGCGCACGGCCTCTTCCCGGTTCGCCGTGGGCACGAGCGCGGGGGCCACGCGCGGCGCCATCTCGGCGCAGAGCCGTTCCGCGGACGGCGCTTCGCGGCCGACGATCCAGATCCGGACGAGCGACGGCAGCACATGCGGCAGCGCTTCGAGATGCGACCGCGCCTCGACGCCCGCTCCGACGATCGTGGCGACGGCGGCCGCCGGCCTAGCCGCCACGGCGAGCGACACCGCCGTCACCGCGGCCGTGCGCACGGCCGTCACGACCGTCCCGTCCATGATCGCGAGCGGCATGCCGTTCGCGGGATCGTTCAGCACGACGATGCCCGGCACGGTCGGCAGGCCGAGAGCCTTGTTGTCCGGGAAGTCGGCGAGCCACTTGATGCCGAGGCCGCGGCCGTCCGGCAACAGCGCCGGCATCGCGTGCGCGTGGCGGGCGCCCGGCGGGTGGACGCCCAACTTCGGCGGCACCTCGGCCCGGCCTTCCGCAACCCAGACGAGCGCGTCCCGGATGCACGCGAACTGTTCTTCGAGCGGCGGCAGCGCAGCCGCCACGTCGTCGCGAGACAGCCAGAGGAGCGGCGCGGCCTCTCCGCGGCGCGGTTCAGCCATCGGCGCCGGGGCCCCGGCCGTCAGGCATCCCGCCGCAGGAGGCGCGCGAGATCGGCGACGTCGGGCAGTTCTTCGAGCCGGCGCACCGTCTCGGTGATCTCCTCACGCCGGCGCGGGCTGACCACGTCCGCGGTCAGCCGCGCGAACTTGCGGTCGAGCTCCTCGCGCGAGAGCGGCCGCTGCGGCGAGCCCTTCGGGTACGTCACGTCGCGGGTGTGGCGCCCGCCGGCGGTCTCCACCTGGATGATCGAACGGTACAGGTCGGGATAGGTGCGGTCCAGCTCCTTGTCGCCGGCGACGGTGACGCGCTCGGACAGGGCCTTGATCCCAGGGTCGCTGCGCCGGTCGTGCAGGATGTCGTCGAAATCGACGGCGCCTCTGTAGGCGGCGAGCGCGAGCACGTACTGCGCGCAGTGCGATCGCAGCGCGTTGCCGTCGATCACGTGATAGCCGCCCGCGGGGTAGCGGAGGGTGATCCGCCGGATGTCGCCGGCGCGCACGCCCTCCTGCTCCATGATCTCGAAGAGGCCGTCGAGACCGGGATGGATGAAGGCGCAGCAGGCGTACTGTTTGACCGCGATCTCCATGACCTTGAACGCCGTACCCAGCCCGTCGAACAGCGCCCCTTCGTCCCACCGCCCCGTGAAAGCATGGCCCAGCGGATACTTGCCCTCGAAAATCGCGGGCGGCCCGCCGAACCCGCACGACGCCAGGTGCGCCGCGAAGACGCCGTGGCGGGAGGCCAGGCCCATGTTGTACGGACGCGAGTGCTCGGTCTCGTCGCTCACCCAGGCGAGCAGGCCCGACGTCTCCGTGCCCGCGAGCCCGAAGGCGTGCCGCAGCGCCGGACCCTTCAGGCCGTACAGGCGCGCCGCCGCAGTCAGCGACCCGAACGTTCCGGCGACGCACGTCGGGTGGAAGCCCCGCGCGTACAACGCCGCGCCGCCGAGCGCGTAGCTCACCCGGCAGGCGGCGTCGATGCCGACGACGATCGCGGTCAGCACGTCCCTCCCGGACCGGTGCATCCGCTCGCCCACCGCGAGCGCGGCCGGTCCGACGACCGCGATCGCATGCATGATCGCGCCGGCGTGATGGCTCTCGACGTCGCAGTAGTAGCCGAACGTCCCGTTGACGAGCGCCGCCGTGGCACAGTTCGTCCGCAGGTCCGTCCCGAAGACCTGCGCGTCGGGCGTTCCGCCCGTCTCCCGCACGAAGCGGCGCAGCACGCCGCCGATGTCGTAGCGCGGGGACGTCGCCGACAGAAGCGCGCCCAGGCCGTCGTAGATGATCTCCTTGGCGCGGTCCACGACCTCCGTCGGGATGCGTTCGTACGGAAACGTCTCGACCCACCGCGCGAACCGGTCGGTCATGTTCGTCTGCGCCGCCTGGCCCGACGGGGCCGTCATCTGGAGGCGACCTGCAGGAGCCCCGCGATCTCCCCGACGTCCGCCACGCGGTCGAGCCGGTACACCAGTTCCATGAGGCGCGTGGCCGAACTCTTCGAGATGCGCGTCGTCGCGAGGTCCATGAACTTCTGCTCCAGCTCCGCCTTTGTCATCGGATTGTCGCGCCGTCCCTTCGCCTCGTCCACACGCGCGCTGAGCGTCCGCCCGTCACGCGTCGTCACCTCAACCACCGCGGGCGCGTGGCCGGGCCAGGCGTCCATCGCGGCGTCCCCGACCAGCCGCACGCGGTTGGAGAGCGACTTGACCCGCGGGTCGGCCCGCCGGTCCTCGAGGATGTCGGCCGATTCGATCTTCCCGCGCACCGCCGCCACCGCGATGATGTACTGGGCGCAGTGCGACTTGAGCGGGTTGTTGTCGATCACCGGCGCCCGGTCGGCCTTGACCCGGTGTACGATCGCGACGATGTCGTCGGGCGCGATGCGGTGCTCGTCGAGGATCGACAAGAGCGCGTCGATACCGGTGTGGATGTCGCCGCAACAGGGGTGCCGCTTGTAGCCGTAGTGCCGGGTGATCCACAGTCCCTCGCCGAGCCCGTCGGTCACGCGACCCAGGTGCATCTCGCCGGCGTAGGCGTCGTAGATGCTGTACTTACCGCCGTCCAGAATCGCCGGCGGGCCGCCGAACCCCATCTGCGCGAGCAGCGCCGCCGTCACTCCGCCGCGCGCCGCCATCCCGATCACGAGCGGCCGCGAGTTCTCACTCGGGTCGTCGACCCAGGTCATGAGACCGGTCGCGTTGCTGCCGGCGATGCCGAGCGCGTTCGCGAACCTCGGCTGATCGAGCCGGAGGAGGTGCGCCGCGGTCGCCGCCGCCCCGAAGTAGCCGAAGACCGCGGACGGGTGGAACGAGTGCGGGTACGAGTGGTCCGTCCGGCACGCCTCGCCGGCCCGGCTGCAGATCTCGTACCCCATCGCAAGCGCCGCGAGCAACGCTTTGCCGTCGGCGTGCTCGCGTTCCCCGACGGCGAGGGCCACGGGGACCAGCACCGCCGGCACGTGCTGGCGGGCGACGCTCGCGCCCTCGATGTCGGCCGCGTATCCCGCGGTGCCGTTCGCCAGTGCCGCGCTTTCGACCGGCGCCTTGAAGTCCCGGCCGATCACGGTGCACTCCGGCGCCCCGCCGGCCCGCCGGGCGAGGTCGCCCGTGAGCCAGGACGCCCGATACTGCGGCGCCGAGCCGAGCAGCAGCGCCCCGAGCGTGTCGAGCACGACCAGCTTTGCCTCGGCCACCGCCGGCGCGGGCAGATCGGCGAACGTGAACCGCGTCGCATACGCGGTCAGCGCAGCCGTCGGACCGTGCCGTATGTCCGGCGTCGACATCCTATCGGCTCCTCTCGAAATGCCCTTCGTAAAGACACCGCGCCAGCACGCCGCAGTCGCCCAGGGTGTCGAGTTCCGCGACGAGACGCTCGATCTCGTCGAGCCGGAGGTCGGACACGACACCCGCCGACAGCGTTCGGAACTTCGCCCGCAGGTCGGCCGCGCTCATCGCGTTCTCCGGATCTCCTGTCGGATAGTACACGGTTTCGGTGAACTCCCGCCCGTCGTTGGTCTTGACCGTCGTGACGCCGGACCACTGCTCCGGGAAGCGCTTTTCGAGCTCGTCGCTGCCGAAGACGCGCACGCGCCTGGAGAGCGCCGCGATGCGCGGATCGCCGAGGCGGCGGCCGTCGAGTTGATCGACGCCGACCTTCCCGTCGTAGGCCGCGACGGCCAGGACGTACTGCGCGTTGTGCGACGACAACTCGTTGTTGTCGATGATGCCGGCCATGGAGGTCGCCACGGCCGTCTCGATCGCCGCGATATCGTCGGCGCGCACGCGGTGACGTCCCATGATCGCGAAGAGGCCGTCGAGCGGCGCGTGAATTTGCCGGCACGCCGCGTACTTCTTGAGGCTCGTCCGCATCAACTCGAACCGCTCCCCGAGACCGTCGGTCAAGACCGGGATCCGGCCGTCCGGGATCCCGCTGAACGCCCGGAACAGGTTGTGTTTGCCCTCGAGGATGTGCGGCGGGCCCGGGAAGCCGATCTCGGCCAGCTGCGCCGCGGTCACGCCGTTGCGGGACGCGACGCCGATCTGAAACGCCTTGCTCAGCTGCGAGGACTCGGTGACCCATGCGAGCAGGCCCGACGCCTGGCAGCCCGCGAGGCCGAACGCGTCCACCATCTGATCGGGCTCGAGCCGCAGCATGCGGCCGGCCGCCGCCGCCGCGCCGAAGTTGCCGCCGATCGACGACGGGTGAAACGACCGCGCGTACAGCCGCACGGGGTCGAGCGCGATCCCGACCCGGCCCTCCACGTCGTAGGCGGCGACGAGCGCGGCGATGAGCTCCTGCCCGCTCGCGCGCCGCGCTTCGCCGATCGAGAGCGCCGCGGGCAGCACGACGTTGGCGATGTGCGCGTTGGCCGGATTGTAATTGTCGTCCTGTTCGAGGCAGTGCGACATCGTCGCGTTCGCAAACGCGGCCGCGACCGGCGATACGCGCAGCGCCGAGCCCGCGACCGTGCACGGACCGGACTCGCCGAGGCCTTCCGTGTACTCCGTGACGAGGCGTCCCGCCGGGTACCGGGATCCGCCGAGCAGCGTCCCGAGCGTATCCAGGACCAGGTCCTTGGTCCGGGCGACGACGGCCGCGGGGAGATCCTCGTAGCGCAGGCCGCCCGCGTAGGTCGCGAGCCGTTCAGTGGGACCGGACATCTGCTGCCTCCTGACTTCGGTCACACCCCTCGGCGGGATGTGTCGTGCTAGATCGCGGTCGCCAGTTCGCCGAAAAGCCGCGCCGTGAACTCAACACCCGCGCAGTAATCGTCTACTCTGATGCCCTCGTCCGGGGCGTGGAACTGCGACTCGGCCGACCCCATGCCGGCGTTGATGAGCGGGATCCCGAGCGGATCCGCGAGTTCATGGTAGGGCGCGCCGATCCACGGCGCCACCGGGTAAATCGCGGGCGCCGTCCGGTAGAAGTTCCGCCCGGTCCGGACGATCGCGTCCACCATCGGATGGGCGAGCGGCACCCTGCCCGGGTACCGTTCGCTCAGCGGCCGCAGCGTAATGCCTTGGAATCCGTGCGTGTCGAGGTGCCGGCGGAGGAGCGCCTCCATCTTCCCGGGGTTCTGGTTGGGGACGAGGCCGAACCGGAGCACGCCGACCGCGCGCCGGGGCAGCCCGCGGCTGCCGTCGTAGGTGCGGCCGGCGCCGAGCCCCGAGACTTCGAGCGTCGGCTCGAAGAGCAGACGCCTGATCGCGTCGCGCCCGCGGACGTCGAGCGTCAGCTTCGAAAGCCCCAGGCGGCGCTTAAGCCCCTCGTCGTCGAAGCGCAGGTCGTCGAGCAGCCTGAGTTCGGCCTCCGTCGGCCGGACGGCATCGTCATGGAAGCCGGCGATCGTCACCCGCTCGTCGGCGCCCTTCATGCTCGCGAACGCCCACACGATGTCCCACGCCGGGTTCGGCACCACGGACGTGAGGCTGCTGTGGAACGTCTGCCGGGCGCCGAGGCGCTCCATTTCGAACAGAATGCGGCCTCGGCAGCCGAGGCTGATCGTCGGCCGCCCGAGATCGTCGCGGCCGCCGCCTTCGCCGAGCGCGCCGTCCGCGCGCAGCAGGCCCCGGTTCGCCAGCACCAGGTCGCGCAGGTGCGGGCTACCCAGCTCTTCCTCGCCGTCGATCACGAACTTGACCGTGAGCGGGAGCGTCCCGTACGCCGCGCGCCAGGCGTCGACCGCGCAGAGCCGCGCCGTCAGTTCCCCCTTGTTGTCGCTCGCGCCGCGCGCGACGAGGCGTCCGTCGACGATCTCCGCCCCGAACGGCGGATGGGTCCACGCGTCGAGCGGCTCGGCCGGCACCACGTCGTAGTGATTGTAGAGGAGGAGCGTCTTCGTCGAGCCGCCGGGGATCGTGGCGATGATCAGCGGCGGCGACCCACCGGCCTCGCGCAGCGCGATCTCGGCGCCGAGATCGAGGAGCAGCGCCGTCAGGAACGCGACGGCCTCCGGCACCGCCTGTCCCGAGACGCTGGGAATCCGGCAGAACCGCCGCAGCGTCTCCACGTAGCGGTCCCGATGACGTTCGATCTGTCCGTGCAGCGCAGCCGCGGCCGCCATCGTCAACGCACGCTCCTCATAGGCGCAGCCGCGGGTCCAGCGCGTCGTGCAGTCCGTCGCCGAACAAGTTGACCGCCAGCACCGTGAGCGCGATCGCGACCCCGGGGAAGGTGCTGATCCACCATGCGTTCTGGAGATAGTCGCGGCCCTGCGCGAGAATGAGCCCCCACTCCGGCGTGGGCGGCTGCGCGCCCATGCCGAGGAAGCTCAGCGTCGCCGCCGTTACGATCGCGACGCCGACGTTCAGTGTGCCGAGGATCAACGCCGGCCCGTAGATGTTGGGCAGAATGTGCCGCACCGCCACCCGCGCCTCGCTGCAGCCGCCGGCCCGCGCCGCCTCGACGTAGACGTTCTCCCGCGCCGAGAGCACGCACCCCCGCACGAACCGTGTGAAGCGGGGGACGCTCGCGATACCGACCGCGAGCACCACGTTCGACAGCGCGGAGCCGAGCGCCGCCGCGATCGCCAGCGCAAACAGCAGCGTCGGCACCGCCAGCATGACATCGACCGCGCGCATGATCACGGTGTCGACCCAGCCGCCGCGGTAACCGCTCAGCAGGCCGAACACCACGCCGCCGGCCAGCGTCAACGTACTCGCGGCGAGTCCCACCGCGAGCGAGATGCCGGCGCCCGCGAGCACCCGGCTGAAGAGGTCGCGGCCGATCTCGTCGGTGCCCATCCAGTGCCGCGCTCCGGGCGGCGCGAAGACGTCCTCCGGCGACGGCTGCGTCGGCGGATACGGGCTCACGACGGATGCGAGCAGCGCCGCGGCGGCCATCACGGCGAGCAGCGCGGCGCCGAACACCGCTTTGCGGCTGCGCCGAAATCTCCGCGCGACTTCGGTGGTCCGCGATGCCGCTTCGGCCGGCCCTCTAGCCATGGGCGCGGGCATCACGGATGCGGGGATCGAGGTAACCGTACGAGACGTCCACCAGCATGTTGGCGAGCACGTAGCCGCACGCCGCGACCAGCAGCGCCGACTGCAGCGCGGGATAGTCTCGATAGGTGATCGATTCGACGATGAGCCGGCCGAGGCCCGGGCGCGCGAACACCGTCTCCACCACGACCGTGCCCGACAGCAGATTGCCGAGCTCGACGCCCACGATCGTGACGACCGGGATCAGGGAGTTGCGCAGGGCGTGCTTCAACACGACCAGCCGCGGCGGCAACCCCTTCGCCCGGGCGGTCACGACGTACTCCTGGTGCAGCGTCTGGACGAGGCTCGACCGCGCGAGCCGGCTGATTACGCCGGTGCTGTACAGACCGAGCGTGACCGCGGGCATGATCAGCTGCTGCCAGCCCGACCCCGTCGTGACCGGCAGCCAGCCGAGCCACAGCGAAAACACGAAGATGAGCATCAGCGCGAGCCAGAAACTCGGAATCGACACCCCGGAGAGCGCCGCGATGGTGCTGAGGTTGTCGACCCAGCCGTGGGGGCGGAGCGCGGCAAGCGTCCCGAGCGTCACGCCGAGCGCGACCGCGATGCCGAGCCCGACGAGCGCCAGTTCGAGCGTGGCCGGAAGCACCTTCCCGATCAGCCGGCCCACCGGCTCGCCGTACCGGATCGAGCGGCCGAGCCGCCCCTGCACGAGCGACCGGAGGCTGTCCGCGTACTGCCGCCACAGCGGCCGGTCGAGCCCGTACTGGTGGCGCAGCGACTCTAACTGCGACTTCGACGCGCTGCCTTCCGAGATCATCAGCGCCGGATCGGACGGCAGCACGTGCAGCACCACGAAGATCAGCGTGTAGACCCCGAGCAGGGCCGGAAGGGTCGTCAGGACGCGCCGCCCCGCGAATTTCAGCACGCCGCCGGTCTACGCCCGCGCGCCGCGCGGCCGGGCGTTACGACTGGATCCACGCATCCTGGAAGTACGGGTACCAGGAGCGCGCGTCCATGTGAAAGTTCTTGACCTGGGCGTCCGTGACCCATACGAACAGGGTGATGTAGATCGGCACGACGTACCCCTGCTCGAGAATGCGCCGCGTCGCCTTCGACACGAGGGCGAACCGCGCTTTTCGATCGACGGTCCCATCCTGCTCGGCCAGGAGCCGGTCCAGCTCCGGATCCTTGTTCATCGCCCACGCGAAGCTGCCGACGTTCTTGGAGGCGAACAGGTCCGCGAGATAGTGCGGGTCGCTGGCTTCGAACTCCCGGTTGATCAGATGGTACAGGCCTTTGCTGCCGGCCACCGTCCGGTCGGCCGGGGTACCCGCGATCAGCTTGGTCTCGAACCCCACGGCCTGCAGCATCGTCAGCATCAGCTGCTTGTAGTTCTCCGTCATGAACCCGCTCGTGAACACGTCGAGATGCAGCGGCACGCCGTCTTTCGCGCGCACGCCGTTCGGGCCGCGCTTCCAGCCGGCCTCCTCGAGCAGCTGCTTCGCCTTTTCCGGATTGAACGAATAGAGGTGGTCGAGCGCCGAATCGTAGCCGAAGCTTGTCGGGCCGATGAGGTTCCAGGTCGGCCGCGCGAACCCCGGATAGAAGACCTTGACGATCGTATCCTTGCTGACCGCGTAGTTGATCGCCTGACGGACCGCGAGCTCGTTCGTCGGCGGCTTCTGCGCGTTGATGAAGTTGAACCACGTCGTACCCGGCGAGACGCCCCGGTACAGCGCGTAATGCGGATCCCGTTCCCAGTCCCGCAGGCGCAGCGGTCCGGGCCACGCCTCCACCCGCAGCTCTTTGCGGGCGCTCATGAGCCCGTCGCGGGTGCCTTGCTCCGGAATGAATTTGAAGGTCAGACGGTCGAGGTACGGTGGACCCGCGTTCGTCTTCCCCGGGAAAGTCGTCCCCCACTTGTAGTTGGGGTTGCGCGCCAGCGTGATGTGCGTGTCCCGCGCCCATTCGACGAACGTGAACGGTCCCGTCCCGACGAGGTGGTTCTGAAAGTCCTGGCCGTATTTCTTCACCGCGGTTGGCGACGGGATGCCGAGGTACCCCTGGCTCAGCGAGTCCCAGATCGGCGCGAACGGCTCTTTGAGCCTCAGCTGCACCGTATGGTCGTCGATCACAACCGTCGAATCGTAGGGCCCGAGTAGCGACTTCGCGTACTGGGATTTCGTCGCCGCATCGACGCAGCGGTCGAAGTGGAACTTCACCGCCTCGGCGTTGAAGTCGGTCCCGTCGTGAAACTTCACGCCCTGCCGCAGTTTGAAGGTGAGCTGCGTGCCGTCTTTGGAGGCCGTCCACGATGTGGCCAGGCCCGGATAGATGTTGAGGTCGTTCCCCAGGTAGACGAGCGAGTCGAAGATCATCTGGGTGACCATCGTCTCCGGCGGGCCCCAGTACACGGCCGGATCGAGCTTGTCGAGCGTCCGGTACATCCCGATCGCAAGCTCGCCGCCCGGGCGAGGCGTTTCCGCCGTTGCGGCGGCCGCGGAGCGCAGCGTTGGCCGGCCGGCCCCGCCGAGCGCGGAAAGCGGCAGGGTTGATCCGGCGCCGGCGGCGAGCAGTTGGAGCATCTTACGGCGGGACAGGCGAGACGTCGTACCAGGTTCGGGCATCGCGAAGTCACCCCCCGGTGTGTGAAACCGTTCTCCCCGCACCGCATTCCACGCCACGCGAACGCGGCCCTGTGGGCGTAAAGTGGAACGGTGTTCCGCGGCGCAGAGGAGGAGGCGGCGCATGAGGAAGGGAACATCGCGACCGCCCGAGCACGCCTCGTTCCGACCTGCGGAAAAAGGAGGAGTCGACTTGCCCGAGGATCGCACCGCGTTTCCCTGGCACGACTACTACCGCCGAGGCTTGATTACCCGGCGCCAGCTCGTGAAGCTGACGGCGATGATTGGGGGCGCCGCCGCCGTCTCGAGTGTCCTGTCCGAACCCCGGCCGGCGCACGCCGCTCTCGCCCCCGCGGCCAAACAGGTGCTGCGGTACCCGAACGTCGAGCCGCTGCACTTCGATCCGGCGACGATGGAGTCGCGCCCGGAGATTCTCGTGGGGATGGCACTCTTCGACCCGCTGCTGACTTTTGACGACGCGGGCAAAGCGGTTCCCGTCGCAGCGCGTTCGTGGGATGTCTCGAAGGACGGGTTAACGTACACCTTCCACCTCCGCTCGGGCATGCAGTGGTCGGACGGCCACCCGGTCACCGCGTCGGACTACGAGTACGCGTGGAAACGCGTCGTCGATCCGGACATCGCCAGCGACTACGCCTCCGCGTTCTACCCGATCAAGGGCGCCCTGGATTTCAACAAGGGTAAGACGAAGGACAAGAACACGATCGCCGTCAAGGCCGTCGACGCCCAGACGCTGCGGGTCGAACTGACCGATCCGGCGGCGTACTTCCCGCGCCTCGTCTCCACCTGGAACTATCTGCCCGTGCCGCGCTGGTCCGTGGAGAAGAACGGCAAGAAGTGGGTCGAGGCCGGCAACCACGTCGGCAACGGCATGTTCATGCTCCAAAAGTGGGACCACGACCGCGAGATGGTCATCGTGGCCAACCCCAAGTACTGGGGCGCCAAGCCGACGCTGCAGCGCGTCGTGTTCACGATCACGGACGACACCTTCCGCACCAGCCTGCCCGCGTTCGAGAACAACGAGCTCGACCTCACCGACCAGATTCAGCCGGGTGACATCGACCGCGTCCGCAAGGACGCGAAGCTCGCCCCGCAGCTGCACAAGTACCGGTGGTCCGGCACCGCGATGATGTTCTGCGACACGACCAACCCGGCCTCGCCGCTCAGCAAGGCGAAGGTCCGGCAGGCGTTCTACCTCGCGATGGACCACAAGCGGCTCGCGACGGAGGTGCTGCGCGGCATCTACGATCCGGCGCCGACGGTCACACCGCCTGGAACGATGGGATATCTTTCCACCCCACCGCTCACGGGCGGGGTCGCGAAGGCCAAACAGCTCCTGGCGGAAGCGGGCTACCCGAACGGCAAAGGGTTCCCGGAGATGAAGCTCGCGTGGCCGAAGCTCGTGACCTACGACCTCGTGGCGCAGGCGATGCAGCAGATGCTGCGCGACTCGCTCAATGTGAACATTACGCTGCAGCGCATGGAGCGCAAGGAGTACAACGCGGCGTTTAACTCGTGGGCGAAGCAGCCCTACACCGCCTTCATCGACCGCTGGGGATCGGACTACGAGGATCCGGCCAACTGGGCGAACATCCTGTTCGACTCGGAGCAAGACTTCTTCCACACCCGCTGGAAGAACGCCGAATACGACAGCCTGGTCCGGAAGGGATCGGCCGAGGGCGACCCCGCCAAGCGCAGGCAGATGTACGAGTCCGCGGAGCGGATTCTCAACACGGATCTCCCTGCGATTCCGATCTACCACCTCGGCGTGATCATCGCGGTCAAACCGACGGTCCAAGGCTTCCGGCTGCCGCCGGCCGCCGCGGCCTGGTACGGTACGTTCGGCCGCGTGAAGATTCTGGCCGGGTAATCGCCGCGGGACGCCGCGCCGGCACAGCCGGGCGCGGCGTCCCGCTCCATCTCCGGACATCGTGGGCGCGTACCTTCTCCGGCGCCTGCTCCTTGCCGTTCCGACGATGGCCGTCGTGTACACGGTGGCCTTTCTCTTGGTGCACGCCACTCCGGGCGGTCCGTGGGACAACGCCGAGAAACCCCTCGCGCCGCAGGTCATCGAGAACATCCGGATCAAGTACCATCTGAACGACCCGCTCTGGAAGCAGTACCTGCTCTACCTCAACGACGCGCTCCACGGCTCCCTCGGGCCGTCCTACGTGAACACCGCCCGCGACGTCTCCGAGATCATCGCCGACTTCTTCCCCGTTTCGCTCCAGCTGGGCGTCGTCGCGATGCTCTTTGCGGTGGGCGTCGGCATCCCGCTCGGCACGCTCGCCGCCGTCTACCGCAACACCGCGATCGACTACGCGGCGATCGGCGTGGTCGTCACCGGCATCTCGATTCCGAACTACGTGATGGCGACGATCCTCGTCACGGTGCTCGCCGTCTATCTGCACTGGCTGCCGACGGGCGGCTGGGGCGGGATCTGGGACGTCCGCGTCATCATCCCCATGGTGGCCATCGGCTTCCGGCCGGCGACGACGCTCGCCCGCTACCTCCGCACCTCGCTGCTCGAGGTCCTCGGACAGGACTACATTCGCACCGCGCGCGCGAAGGGGCTCGCGACCCGTAGGGTCGTCGTCCGGCACGGCCTGCGCAACGCGCTCGTGCCGATCGCGACGATTTCGGGCATCCTGGTCGCCGACGTCATCACCGGCTCGTTCTTCGTCGAGACGATCACGCGCGTGCCGGGGATCGGACGGTACTTCGTCACGGCGACGACCGGCCGGGACTATCCGGTGCTGCTCGCGCTCGCGCTCCTGTTCGCGGTGATCATCATCACGATGAACATTCTGGTGGATCTCTCCTATGCGGCCCTCGATCCGCAGGTGCGGTACGGGTAGGCGGCCGTGAGCACGCTCACCCAAGCGGCGAACCCGTCACGTGCCGCGCGGGAACGGCGCCGCTACCACCGCGCGTATGCGCGGTTCAAGCGGCATAAGATGGCCGTGGTCGGCGCCGTGTTTCTCACGTGCGTGGTCCTGATCGCGGCCGCGGCGCCCCTCCTGACGCCGTACGCGTACGACCGCCAGGACCTCTTTGCCACGTACGCTCCCGCGTCGGCGCGCCATTGGGCCGGAACCGACAGCCTCGGGCGCGACGTGCTCAGCCGCCTCATGTACGGCGCCCGAGTCTCGATGAGCGTCGGGGTGACGACGCTGCTGATGGTGCTGGCGATCGGCGTGCCGATGGGCCTGACCGCCGGCTATCTCGGCGGGACATTCGACCTGCTGCTCATGCGGTTCGTGGACGTCGTCTACGCCATTCCGTACCTGCTGCTCGTAGTGCTGCTGCAAACGTTCTTCACCGCGTTCCTGCCGACGGTCCGCGGCGGGCCGCTGGCATGGCTCGAGGCACTCAACCACAACACGCACGGCATCGCGGCCATCGTACTGGCGCTCTCCCTCATCGGCTGGCTCGATGTGGCCAGGATCGTCCGCGGCCAGGTGATCGGTCTGCGGCCGCGTGAGTTCGTCCAGGCGGCGCGCAGCCTCGGCGCCGGGGACAACCACATCATGATCGCCCACCTCCTTCCGAACGTCGTGGCGCCGATCATCGTCATGGCGACGGTGCTGATTCCGAATTTCATCATCGCCGAGGCGGGCCTGAGCTTCCTCGGGTTGGGCGTGCAGCCGCCGCTGCCGAGCTGGGGGACCATGATCGCGGAAGGCATCGATTCGATCGAATCATATCCGCGCCTCGTCATCGCGCCGGCCCTGGTGCTGGCCGCCACGCTCCTCAGTCTGAATTTCGTGGGGGACGGTCTTCGCGATGCGCTCGACCCGGTACTCGAGCGCGAGTGAACTATCCCTTTCGGACCCTCCCGGACTACCTTACCGACGGCCTTCAGGTCGTCTTCGTCGGCATCAACCCGGGACTGTACTCCGTCGAACGCGGCCACTATTTCGCTCGAACCACAAGCCGCTTCTGGCCCGCGTTCTCGCGCTCTGTCCTGTCCGCCCCGATCCGCAAGACCCTCCGGGTGCCGGTGCTCGGTCCCGAGCGGGACGCGGCGCTCCTCCGGTTCGGCATCGGATTCACGGACGTGGTCAAAGTACCGAGCCGGAACGCGGCCGGAATCGCACCGGCACTCTTTCGGAAATGGGCGCCGCGGCTGCGGCGGCGTCTCGAGAAGCACAAGCCGCGCGTCGCCTGCTTCCACGGCGTGATGGGCTTTCGTCCGTTCGTCCGGTTTGCGCTCGGCGGGGATCCGAAGGAGATCGCGTTGGGACCGCAGGAGCTGACCGTGGGCCACACCCGCCTGTTTGTCGCGCCGAACCCCAGCCCGGCGAACGCCCATTTCACGATCGACGACCAGGTACGCTGGTACGACCGTCTCGCCGAGTTCCTGCGTGAGAAGACGTCGAGGAGGTAGGCGCGTGCGGGGATTAACGGACAAGGTCGCGATCGTCACCGGAGGCGGACAGGGTATCGGCCGCGCGATCGTGCTGCGGCTGGCCCACGAGGGCGCCGACGTCGTGATCGGCGAGTTGAACGCCTCAACCGCCTCCGCCGTGGCGGAGGAAGTGCAACGGATCAACCGCAGGTCGCTCGTGGTCTGCACGGACGTCGCCAATCCCGGGGACCGGCGAGCGCTGGTCGACGCGGCGCTGTCGAAATTCGGCAAGATCGACATCCTCGTCAACAATGCCGGCGTCATCCGAGTCAGTGATCCGCTCGAGATTTCGGAGGAAGAGTGGGACCGGATCCAGGCGACCAACGTGAAAGGCACGTACTTCACCTGTCAGGCCGTGCTGCCGCACATGCTCGAGCGGGGCGCCGGCAAGATCGTGAACCTCGCCAGCATCGCGGCCAAGGCAGGCAGCACCGCGTTCATCCACTACAACGTGAGCAAGGCGAGCGTTGTCGCGCTCACACGTAACCTCGCCGTGGCCTACGGAAGGCGCGGAATCAACATCAACTGCGTCTGCCCCGGCATCGTGGAGACCGCGATGTGGGCGAAGATCGAGCGCGAGGTCGGGCTGTTGCTGAACCTCGAGCCCGGCGAGTTCACCCGGAGCCGTCTCAATTCGATCGCGCTGGGCCGTTTGGAGAAACCCGAGGACGTGGCGGACGCCGTCGCGTTTCTCTGTTCGGACGACGCGCGGTACATTACCGGCCAGGCGATCAATGTGGAAGGCGGCATTCTCTTCCATTAAAGAACGCGGCTGCGCTGGGGCCGGCGAATGGACAGGGTGCAGTTGGTGCGTCATTCCACGAACTCGATGAAATCGCCGGCGACTACGACCTGCTGGTGACCGCGATTCACACTCACACGGGCAAGACGAAAGAAGAGATCAGCCGGCGGCTCGACGAACTGGCGAAGAAGAAGGTCGCCTGACGAGAGCGGACACCCCGCGCGAACGGCTACTCCGGCTTCGGCTGATTGACCCGCATCAAGTACCGGTAGGGATCGCTCGTCATCACCGCGCCGCCTGAGACAAGGAGGACCGCGCCCGAGACCCAGGCGGCCTCGTCCGAGGCGAAGTAGACGGCCGCGGCGGCCACGTCGGTCGGCTGCCCGACGCGCCGGAGCGGGTAGAGGGCGGACCGGGCGCGCCGGTCTTCCTCGGTCGCCAGCCACGGCGCGGTGAGCGGCGTCTCGACGACCGCCGGCGCGATCGCGTTGACCCGGATGCGGTACTGCCCCAGCTCAACCGCCATCGTCTGGGTGACGTTGTTGAGCGCGGCCTTGCAGGCGCCGTAGATCCCCTCGCCTCCCGGCGCCGCGTACAGGCTGTCGATCGACGACATGAAGAGGATGACGCCGCCGGTGGGCTGCGTGCGCATGACGCGCGCCGCGGCCTGCGCCCCAAACACCTGGGCGGTCAGATTGAGCCGCAGCATCTGCTCCCAGCCGGCGGGGGTCACGTCCAGCCACTCCGACGTGCTCCCGGGGGCCTCGGTGAATCCGCCGGCGTTGTTGACCCACACGTCGATTTTGCCGAAATGCTCGACTGCCGCGGCGGCCGCCTCCTCGAGCTGCGGAATCTGCGTGACGTCGGTCGGGTGCGCGACGGCCCGCCCGCCGCGTGCCGTGAGTTCGGCCTTGACCGCCTCCAAATCGGGGCGATTCCGGGCGGCCAGAAGCACGCTTGCTCCCTGCTCCGCGAACGCCTGGGCAATGGCCCGCCCGAGCCCGCGGCTCGCCCCCGTGACGACGCAGGCCTTTCCGCGCAATGAGAACATGACACCGCCTCCTCGCCCCGCATCACGCTCGATATTGGCGATGCGCGGAGATTTCTCCACGGAAGGAATCTTCCGTCCGCAAACGAAAATTCGCTCGACCCGATCGGCATGGATGCCGCTCGGTGTCGCTATGCTTGCCTACATCGCGCAGAGACTCGTTCACGCAATCCTGGTCGTGGCGGGCGTATTCGTCATCGTGTTCATGATGATCCACCTGCTTCCGGGTGACCCCGTGCAAATCATCTTCAGCGACGCCCCGGTCCCCAAAGAGCAGATCGAACTCGTGCGGCACGAACTGGGCTTGGACCTCCCGCTCCCCGCGCAATTCGTTCGGTATGCCGGCCAGGTGCTGCGGGGCGATCTCGGCCGGTCCATCATGAACCGACGAATGGTCGCGTCCGAGATCAGGCGCGTCCTGCCGTTTACCGGAGAACTCGCCGTGGCCGCCATGGCCCTCGCGGTGTCCGGCGGCGTCGTATTCGGCGTCCTGGCTGCGATCTCGCATAACACGTGGCGCGACAGCGGGCTGACTGCCGTCGCGCTCGCGGGCGTCTCGATGCCCGCGTTCTTCATCGGCCTACTGCTCATTTGGATTTTCAGCGTCGAGCTCAATTGGTTTCCGATCACAGGGCAGGGTGGCTGGCGCCATCTGCTCCTGCCGGCCGTCACGCTCGGGTGGTACGTGGGCGGAACGCTCACCCGCATCACCCGCAGCGGGATGCTGGAAGTCCTCCGTCAAGAGTACGTGACAACCGCGCGCGCGAAGGGACTCGGCGAACGCCTCGTGTTGGGCCGGCACGCGCTGCGCAACGCGCTGATTCCGGTGATCACCTTCGCGGGCATCCAGTTCGGCAATCTGTTGGGTGGAACCGTCATCGTAGAGACGGTCTTCTCGCGCGACGGCATCGGACGGCTGCTCGTGACGGGCATTATGGAAAAAGACTTCCCGGTCGTACAAGGCACGGTGCTCGTCGTCGCGCTCGTGTACACGCTCGTGAATCTGCTGGCCGATTTCTCCTACAGTGTCGTCGACCCCAGGATCCGGTTCCAGTAGCCCGCGCCGCCGCGGGCGCAGCGTGCTTCGGCGGCTGAGTCCGGGCGCCCGGTTGAGCGTCGGCGTGCTGGTGGTATTCGCGGCGGCCCTGCTGGCGCCGCGTGTCCTCGCCCCGTACGATCCGGCGGCGATGTCGCCGGGCCACATCCTACAGCCACCCGGGCCTATGCACTGGTTTGGCACCGACCAGTACGGGCGCGACCTGCTGAGCCGGTTGGTCTACGGGACGCGCCTGTCGATGAGCCTCGGAGTCGTGTCGGTGGTGCTGTCCGTCGGCATCGGCCTGCCAATCGGCGCGGCGGTCGGGTTCTTCCGCGGACGGCTCGACGCGGTGGTCATGCGCCTGGTGGACATCGTGATGTCCTTCCCCGGGATTCTACTCGCGCTGCTCGTGATCGCTATCCTCGGCCCGGGGCTGACTCATGCCATGATCGCCGTTGGCATCGGGCAGGCGCCGGTCTTCATACGAATTGTGCGCGCCTCGACGTTGGTGGTTCGCGAGTATTCATATATTGAGGCCGCCCGCGCCCTCGGCGCCGGCCCCCTGCGCACCGTGCGACGGCACGTCCTGCCGAACGTCATCCAGCCGGTGATCGTGATCGCGACGCTCGGGTTTGCGTCCGCCATCATTATCGGCTCGTCGCTCGGTTTTCTCGGTCTCGGCGCACAGCCGCCGGCGGCTGAGTGGGGCACGATGGTCAGCGAGGGACGGAGCTACCTGCGGACGGACTGGTGGATCGCCGCGTTTCCCGGTCTGACGATTGGGCTCGCCGTACTGACGCTCAATATCCTCGGTGACGCGCTGCGGGACTTGCTGGATCCAAGACTCCGGATGCGCTGAAGGCCCGCGTCAGCGCGCGGCCGGCAACCGCGTCGGAATAGTGCGGAACTGCTCGATCACCTCGGCGCCGAAGTCCACCATGCGATCCAGAATGACCTTGCCGCGCGCCGCGCTGGCCTGCGACGCGTCTCCCGTGCCGCCGGTCGGATTCGTATCGCCAAAATCGAGGTAGAGCGTCCAGGACGCGCCGCCGTGCTTGACCGTGGTGTTGGAAACCGGCAGACCGTGATAGGATCCACGGGTCTCACCGGCCGAGGCGGCCAGGTCGAGGCGCATATCTTCAGGGCAGAGGTACAACCGCGCCGACACCCCCGGTTCGCCGCCGTGCCCGTGCACCGCGGCGAGATCAGGATACAGGTCTTTGGAGACTGCGCGCATGATCGGCGGCAGAAGCATGTTAGCGAGTAGCACGCCGTGGTCGGCCTTGACCCGGCGCGCGGCCTGTTCGATCACGCCCTCGTTGCCTGAGTGGTTGTCGACGATGCAGATGTGGTCAAAGCCGTGCCGCACGAGCGAATGACAGATGTCGTAGAGGATCGCTTCGAGCGTCGCGGCCTGCAGCGTCACGGTTCCGGGAAACCCCATGAAGGTTGGGCAGTAGCCGAAGGGGAGCGTGGGCAGGCGGAACGAGCCGGTCTTTGCGGCGACCCCATCGGCGACGTAGTCGGCGATGAAGATCTCGCCACCCATCACCGAATGCCGGCCGGACGGCTCCACGTTGCCGAGCGGCACGAGCACCACGGCGTTGCGCTCCGCGAACTCCTTCGCCTCCTGCCACACCATCTTGGCGACGTTGGTCTTGGCCATCCAATGCCTCCCGGGCCCGCGGCGAACCGCCGCTAGGGCAGGATCTCGCAGCCGCTCTGCGCGAGCAGCCGGTCGACCTCGTCGGCGCCGGCCTGCTTCCCCGAGGCGGCGCCGGCGCTCCAAACCTTTTCGCGCTCGACGATCTTGCGCCACGCCTCATACACGGACTCGATGTCCGCCCGCGGGATCACAGCGATTCCCTCCTCCGTGGCAACGATGATGTCGCCCGGATGGACGACGACCCCGCCGCAGGACACCGGGAAGTTCACTTCGCCCGGCCCACTCGACGCGCTGGCCATCGGGCAGATCGCCCGCGCGAACAGGGGCAGGTTCAGCGCCTGCGTCTCGGCGATGTCCCGCGTTCCACCGTCGATGATCACGCCGGCCACGCCCTTCTGCGCGACGAACGTGCTGCGGTTGCCTCCCCACAGGCTGCGGCTGATGGTGCCGCGGCCGTCGATCACGATCACGTCCCCGGGCTGCGCGAGCCCCATCGCCTTCCGGATCATTAAAGAGTCGCCGGTCGGCGCCTTCACGGTAATGGCCGGACCGACACATCGACGCATCGGACGGTAGATCGGCGCGATCTCGCGCATCGCTCCGCTCTTGTTCATCGCGTCGCAGAGATCCGGCGGATCGGCTTCTTGAAACCGGGCGATCATCGCCGCGGACGGACGCTCGATCGTCAGGCGAATCCGATTGCCGACGTTGCCCATTCGGCGGTCCTCCTCGAGGCGCCGCGACAACGCGGCGGCGTTCATTCCCAGGTCGTGCGGGCGAACGATGTCGGGCGTTCGACTAGCCGGTCACCGCGGACCGTCGGCGGGCGGCCGCGACGCGGCGAGTTCTCGCAGCGCCTCGTCCGTCGTCGCCACCCGGCCGAACATCGCCGCGAAGATGACGAGCGTGCTCTCCTGCAGGTACGGGGTTACGGCCCGGCACGCGTCCTCGACCAGCAGTACGTGGTAACCGCGGTCGGCGGCGTCGTGCGCGGTCGCGGCCACGCAGCACTCCGTGGACACGCCGGTGACGACGAGCGTCGTGATGCCGAGATTGCGAAGCATCTGGTCGATCGCGGTGGAGTTGAACGCGCTCATCGACGTCTTATTCAGCACAATCTCGCCGGGCCGGGGCGCGAGCGCCGGCAGCACGCTGTTCTCGCGGCTGCCGACCGGGACGAGCGGACCTTTCGCGCCGCGGGCGTTGAGATCGTCGTCGATCTGCCGCAGGAGGCCGAGAGCATCGCTGCGGTCCGGCCGTCGGTAGCCGATCGTGAGGAAGATTGCCGGGCGCTCCGCCCGCCGGAAAAACTCCAACAGCCGGGCGATATTCGGCACGACGATCGGCATCCGCTCCGCCCGATACCGCGCCACCTCCGGGTGGTTGACGTAGCGCTCCTTGCCGACCTCCGGATCGGCGGACCCGTGCTGCATGTCGACTATCAGCAGCGCGGTGCGATCGAGGTCAACGGAAAATCGCGGCAGCGGAAGCGGCCATTCGCGCAGCCGCTCTTTCCAGTCCGGCTCGGCGCGCCGGGGCTCGGCGTTGTCCGGCATTGTCGACGCTCCTACTTGGCCAGCCATGTGTCGTGCAGAATCGGGAAGAAACCCAGCTCGTTGAACTGCAGCTCCTGCACGCGCGCGGCCTTGACCGAGATGTTGTCGTAGTCGTAGACGGGCAGCATGTAGGCCTGCCGCATGATCGTCTCCTGAATCGTCGCAAGCAGGGCCAGCCGTTTTTGCGGATTGGCCTCTTGTGCCTGCTGATCCAGCAGGCGGTCGAGGTCTGGATTGTTTACGAAGGCGAAGTTGAAACCGCCGCCGCCGATATAGCGCGAATGCAGCCGGGAGACGGTGTTGGGGTCCGTCCGCGCGGCGGGCAGCGGGGAGAGCAGTGTGGCGCCCTTACGCTGGTTCTCGTTCACGACGAGCGCCGGCAGCACGAAGAGTTTGAGGTCGATGCCGATCGCCCGCAACTGGTCCTGCATGACCTCCGGCGCTCCGTGCTCCCAGTCGCCAAGCGGAATGGTTAGCCGCATCCCGTTCTTCTGGCGGATGCCGTCCGGGCCGGGTTTCCAGCCCGCCTGGTCCAGCAGCGCCTTGGCCTTGGACGGGTCGTAGTGATAGATCTCGGCGCGCTTGTCGTAGCCCCACGTGTACGGCGTTAGATCGCCGAACGCCGGAAGATACGCGCCGAGGCGCTGGTACGGGCCGTACACGATGTTCACGATCAGCGGCCGGTTGATCCCATACTCGAGCGCCTGCCGCACGGCGAGCTCGTCGGTCGGCGGCTTCGTCACGTTGATGGCCCACGAGAAGGGCCGGCCGGGCGCGTAGCCGATGACCGCCTGGAACTTGCCCGAGCGGACCATCTGATCGAACGCCTGCGCCGGCGCCGTGTCGATGACCTGGACCTCGCCGTTCTCGAGTGCCGCGACGCGGGTACCGTCCTCGGGGATGATGCGGAAGACGACGCTATCAAGGTAGGCCGGGCCGGGATGGTTGGCCGTGGGCGCGGACCACGTGTACGCCTCGTTGCGCGCGAGCGTGATGTGGTCGTTCGGCACCCACTCCACGAACTTGAACGGCCCGCTGCCAACGGGGTGCGTGCCGAAATCCTTATCGCCGTACTTCCGCACCGCCGCGGGGGAGACGAGGCGGTAGTACAGGCTTACCGCGTCGAGGAACGGCGCCCACGAGCTCTTTAGATGGATCTGCACGGTGAGTGGATCCACCACCGTCGCGTGATCGTAGAAGCCGATTGCGACGTCCCCGATACGCGTCGCGAGCTTGGGATCATGCGTGCGGTCGAAGTTGAACTTGACGGCCGCGGCGTCGAGCGGGGTGCCGTCGTGGAAGCGCAGGCCCGGACGCAGCTTGAACGTATAGACGCGCCCGTCGGGCGAGATCGTCCAGCTCGTCGCGAGATGCGGCTTGAAGCTCTTGTCCTTCTTGTCCCGGATGATGAGGGTATCGAAGAGTTGAAAGTACACGATCTGTGACGGCCTGTACGGCGACAAATTCGGGTCGAGCTGGTCGGGTGACTGGATCAAGCCGTATGAGAGGGTTCCGCCGCTTTGTGGTGCGGGCGCGGCGGCCGCGGACAGCGCCAGCCCGAGGCTGGCTACGACAACGATAACGGCGAAGATGCGCATGCCTTCTCCTCCCCCTATCCCGGAGATCGAGGGAATTTTCGTATAGCTATGGAAAATTCCTTCTTCACTACGCGTTGGAGGCGCTGTATGCGAGGTGTCGTCGTCTGCCCAGAACCGCCCGCCGCGCGCGCAGGCGCGCATATTCTTGCGAAAGGTGGTAACGCGTTCGATGCGGCGGTGGCGGCAGCGTTCGCCCAAGGCGTGACCAATCCCCTCGGCTGCGGCCTCGGGGGGCACGCGTGCGTGCAGCTCTATGCCGGCCCGCAAGACGTGGGCATCTATCTGAACGGATCTGTGGCGATCGGCTCCGGCGCCGGACTGAGGCACATCACGAGCGGCGCCGTTCCGCGTTCCGAGCGTGTCGGCCGGTATCTCATTCCCAACGATCTCAACCAGCTCGGCTACACCTCGATCATGATTCCCGGCTTCACGGCCGCCCTCGGTGAGCTCGCGGGCCGGTTCGGAAGCGGCCGGGTCGAGTGGCGTGAGCTCGTGCTGCCGGCGCAGGAGTTCGCGGCCGGGGGGTTCGAGGTGTACCCGTACCTGCATTCCTATTACACGTTTGAGGGCCCGGACAAGCCGGGCTACCCGGACCTGTTTCGGAAGCTGCGTCAGGATGACGCCGCCAGAGCGCTTTATCTTCCGAACGGCACACCGCCGCCGGTCGGCTACGTGCTGCGGCAGCCGGACATGGCCGCGACGCTCGCCAAGATCGCCGACCGCGGAGCGGACGATTTCTATCGCGGCGCGGTCGCGCGCGAGATCGCGCGGGATCTCGACGCGCACGAGGCGTCTGTGACCGGCGCCGACCTCGCGTCGTACACCGTGCGCACCGAGATGCCCATCGTGGCGAAGTGGCGCGGGCTCACGATCCAGACGAGCACGCCGCCCACCCGCGGCGCGGTGCTCATCGCCATGCTGCGCGCGGTTGAGGGTGTCGACCTGCCGGCGCTCGGATTCAACTCAGCCGCGTATATCGATCTGCTGGCCCGCGCGACGAACCGCGCGTTCGCCGACGGGGCGGCGATCCTGGCCGACCCGGCGTACACGTCGGTGGCGGTCGAGCGGCTGCTGTCCCGCACCCGCCCGGCCGTCCCCGTCTCGCGCCCGGCGCAGCCGCGCCGCGACGACCGCCACACCACGCATGTGACAGCCGCGGACGCCGACGGCAACGTCGTGTCGATCACACACTCGATCGGGTCCGTCACCGGCGCCGGTGTGATCACGCCGGGGCTCGGGTTCTTTTACAACAATTTTCTCGGCCATTTCAATCCGGCGCCGGGACGGCACGACTCGATCGCAGCGGGCAAGCGCGGCGGCGGCGGCTGTCCGACGATCATCTTCCGCGACGGACGCCCGGTGTTCGCGATCGGCTCGTCCGGCGGGAGCCGCCTCGTCTCCGCCGTCTTTCAGAGCATCCTCAACGTCTTCGTCCACGGCATGGATCCGCAAGAGGCGGTCAGCGCGCCACGGTTCCACTGCGAGGAGGACGGTCGTATCTACATGGAACCGGCGATCGGCGCGGAGACGGCCGCGGCCCTGAAGCGGATGGGCTATGAGGTCGAAACGGCGTCGTACATGGGCTGCAATCAGGCGGTGCTGTTAAGCGGAAACTCCTTGATCGGCGGCTCCGATCCCCGAGGCGGGCAGGGAATCGGCCAAACCTAGCGGCGAGCGGCCGGCGGGGTGCCGGGTGAGCGGCGCAGCCACCGTCCGCGGCCCCGCTCCGCCTCCACCCGGCCGTGGTCGCAAAGCACCTCGCCGCGGCTGATCGTGTACACCGGCCACCCCGTGACCTTCCAGCCGTCATAGACCGAGTACCCCGCGCGCGAGTACATCGTCGCGCCGTCGACGGTGCGAGTCGCCTCGGGGTCCCACACCACGAGGTCCGCGTCCGCGCCGACGGCGATCGTGCCCTTCCGCGGATATAGGCCAAAGAGCCTCGCCGCATTGGTACTGGTCAACTCGACGAACCGCTCGAGGCTGATCCGTTCGGTCCGGACGCCCTCCGAAAACAGCATCGGCAGAAGGGTCTCGAGATCCGACACACCGGCGCGCAGACTTGTCGCGTCGAGGGCGGGATCGAGCTTCTGCGCGAGTGTCCACGGCGCGTGGTCGGAGCAGAGGCATTGGATCGACCCGTCCCGCATCCCCTCCCAGATCGCCTCGCGGTCGGACGCCGCGCGCAGAGGCGGGTTGCCGGTGTACTTGGCGCCGTCAGGCTCCATGAATCGCTCGTTCGTCAGGTACAGGTACAGCGGCCGCGTCTCGACCGAGACGGGCCATCCCCGCGTGCGGGCGCGGCGGCAGGCGTCGAGTGCCGCAGCCGACGCGAGGTGCACCACGTACAATGACGCCTGAGCCGCGTGGGCATACGCGATCGCACGCTCGGTCGCGGCGGACTCCACGTAATCCGGGCGAGTGTCCGGGTAATAGCGCGCCGCGGTGCGTCCTTCCGCGCGCAGGCGCCGCCGCAGATACCGGATCAGCGGCCCATCCTCGCAGTGCGCCATCGCCAGCAGGCGGTTCGCGGCGGCCGCCCCGAACGCGTCGAGATAGCCATCGGCCTCGCGGTCGAAGTTGTCGTACATCAAAAAGAACTTCACCGTGCGATGGCCGTCCTGGGCCAGCGCGGCGATGTCGGCGAGCGCGTCGCTGCCGGGCCGGGCCAGTACCGGGTGCAGCAGGTAGTCCACCGCCGCGTCGCGCTCCGCAGCGGCCATGTCGCGGGCAACTGCTGCGCGAAGTGTTTCATCCTGCCATTGATGCACCATGTTGCCGATGGTCGTGATCCCGCCCGCGATCGCCGCCTGCGAGCCGCTGTAGAAATCGTCGACCTGCATCTCGAATCCCGGCTCGGGACGCCGGAAGGCGCTGAAATGCACATGGACGTCGATGCCGCCGGGAAAAACGTAGCAGCCGCGCGCGTCGATCTCGCGGCGCGCCCGCATGGGCCCGCCGATTTGCACCATGCGGCCGTCCTGGACCCCGACATCCGCCGCGGCGTTGCCGCCGGCCGTGACGACGGTGCCGCCGCGAACGGCCAGGTCAAACATCGAACGCGCCTAGGCGTTCAGCTGCGCGAGGAGCTGACGGTAAACGAACACGATATCCGTGTCTATGCCGAGCGACAGGCACTGCACGCCGTGCTTGATCCATTGGTTGACCGCGGCGATGTGCTTGGGATCGCGATAGGGGTAGTACTGTAGACCGACGAGTTTACCGGCCGCGAGCGCTTTGTCCACGATGGTGCGCTCGATCTCCATGACCTTCGGATGGTACTGCTCGCCGGGTACGCCGAACTCGTAGGACAATGTGCCGCGGCCGCACTGCACCATGTCGAGTCCCGGAAGCGCCACGATCGCGTCGACTTCGGCGACCGAGCCGCGGGTTTCGACCTGCACCGATAGCGTGATGTTGTCCGACGCCCACGCGGTGTATGCCTTCGCGTTGACGAGGCCGTAGCGCGTACTCCATCCGCTCGGCAGGTGGCGATCGCCGTACGGCGGCTGCTTGGCCGCGCGGATCGCCGCCTCCACGTCGGCACGGCCGGTGACTTCCGGCACGATGATGCCGAGCGCGCCCATGTCGAGTGCCGCCTTGATCTGCAGTGGATCGTTGCGTTCCACCCGCACGACGGGCGTCACGCCCGCGGCATGGGCCGCGCGGATCATGTTCTCGACGGTCTCGGTGTTGAAGTAGCCACCGTTCAAGTCGATCCGCACGAAGTCGAGACCCCCGAATCCCAGCATCTCGATCATCGCCGGCGACGGGGTCTTGACGTACGTGCCGAACGACGGACGGCCCTGGCGCACCGCTTCTCGCATCCGGTTGACCGGCAGTGCAGGCGTCATCGGCGGCCTCCCTACATTCGGTACTCTTCCATCGCCTCGCGCGCCCGTATGATTTTCGGTAGGACCTCGTCCTTCCGCCGGCTGACGATGCCCACCACCAGACAGTCGATCAGCACCATCTGGACCAAATGCGAGGCAAGCATCTCGCGATAATAGGCAAGGTCGCGGCCGTGTGTGACGAGCGGGATGTCGACGAGCTTGGCGAGCGTGGAGCGTTCGAAGGTGGTGACGCCGATCGTCGTCGCGCCGGCGGCCTTGGCCGTCTGGGCGGCGTGCACAAGGACGCGGGCCCGGCCGGAGTGCGAGAAGACAAGCAGCACGTCCTTGGGCCCGGCCACCGCGGCCGCCGCGATCTGCTGGAAGTGATCGACGCGGCCGACGCAGTCGATGCCGAGGCCGGAAAACTTGGAGCACACGAGATCGACAAGATGCGCCTGCGTCCCCGTCGAGAACACAAGCACACGCCGCGCGCGGAGGATCGCGCTCAGCGCCTGTTCGAACCGGTCGCGGTCCAGGCGCTCGAAGGCGCGCGACAGCACTTCGATGTTGGTGCCGAAGATTTTCGAAACGATTGTGCTGAGGTCGTCGTCGCTGTCGATGTCGCCGAGAATGGTGGAGGGCCGCGCCTTGTGCGGACGCTGATACAGATCGGCCGCGAGCGCCAGCTTGAACTCGGGATACCCCTTGTACCCCAACCGCTGACAGGTGCGCACGATCGTGGCTTCGCTGACGCCGGAGTCGGCGGCGAGTTCGCTGATGGACAACTCCAGAGTTTTGGTGGGCTTATCGAGAACCCGCCCGACGAGTTTCTTTTCCGCGGTGGTCAACGAGGTACCGTCGACCGCCGCCTGCAGAATGGCGAAGATGCCGCTGGTGATCGTCGGCATAGTATTTGTTAGCGAGATTCCGCTCTACGGTGAATGATTCCTTCAGCGACGTTCGAAATATTACTTCAGCGCTTGCGCCGGACGCCCGCTAGGAGCGGTGCGCCGCGCGCAGGATCACCTGCGCCGCGTTGTGCCCCGGCGCGCCCGTCACTTCACCGCCCGGATGCGTGCCGGCGCCGCACAGGTAGAGGTTGCGGATCGGCGTGCGATATTCGGCCCAGCCCGGCATCGGCCGGCTGGCGAAGAACTGGCCGGGGACGATATCGAGGTGGCGGATGTTGCCGTCGGTCAGTCCGACGCGCTCCTCGAGATCCTGCGGCGTGAACAGCTTGTAGTCGACAAAGCAATCGCGAATGTCCGGCGCGTACTTGGCGAGCGTGCCGATGAACGTCTCCGTGATTTCCTCGCGCCGCTCGTCCCACGTTCCTTCGGCGAGACGCACCGGCGCGTACGAGGCCCAGATCGACATGACGTGCTTGCCCGGCGGGGCCATCGTCGGATCGTAGCCCGACGGGATTTGAATATCCATCACCGGCCCGCGCGGCGGCCGTCCGTGGTTCGCGTCGTCCCAGGCCTCCTTGAAATACTCCACCGACGGCGAGATCTTCGTGTACGCGAGACACCGCACGTCGAAGTCCCCCCCGAAGTATCGGGACAGATCGGGAAGACGGCTCAGCGCGGCGTGGAATTTGAAGTAGGCGGTATTCGTCTTCAACCGCTCGACACGGCGGCGGAAGCCGGCCGGAACGTCCTCCGGCCGCACAAGTTTCAAGAACGTGCGTTTCGGGTCGGCGTTCGACACCACGGCGCGCGCGCGGATCTCCTCGCCGTCCGTCAGCCGCACACCGACGGCCGCGCCGTTCTCGACGAGAACCTCACCGGTCACCGCGCCGGTTTTGATCGTTGCGCCCGCCGCCCGAGCCGACGCCGCCATCGCCTGGGTGATCGAGCCCATCCCGCCGCGGACGATGCCGGTATTTTCTCGCGGCGTCAGCGCGCTCGACCTGATGTACGAAAACGCCCACGCGCTGCCCGGCGCGGTGGCGTCTCCGGCATCGTGCGCGTGGATGAACGCGCCCCGAATCGCTTCGTGCTCGAAGAACTCGGTGACGACGTCCTCCGCGCTGGCCGTCAGCAAGCGGTCCAGAAACGCCCGGGCCTCGGACGTCCGCTGCCCGGCCGCGATGTCCGCTAGCGTGGGAGCCGGCGTGAGAAAGTACGGATATACGAGACTCGCCGCGCGATCCCAAAACGCCACCCATTCCGGATAGGCCTGCGCGTCCCTCTTGGAAAACCGGCCGATCCAATCTTGCGTCTGCTCGACGCTGTCCCACGTCATGAGCACGCGCCCGTCCGGGTACAGGACGGTCTTTACCGGATCAAGCGGTGAAACGTGGAACCCGTGCCGGCGCAGTTGGAGATCTTCGATAACCTTCGACTGAAGGAGATAGCAGTAATAGGAACAGGCAGAGAAGCGATAGCCTGGAAACAACTCCTCGGTGATGCACGCGCCGCCCACGATGTCGCGGCGCTCCAACACGAGCACATTCAGGCCGGCCTTCGCGAGGTAAGCAGCGCAGACGAGTCCGTTGTGCCCGCCGCCCACGATCACCGCGTCGTATGAGTTCGCCATCGTCTGGGCGCTCTCGATAGTCACCGGTCGTCTCGGCACTTCTGCCGGACTTCGAGAAACCGACGCACAGTTACTTCGAAAAGGCTTATCCGGAGCCCTATCGAATGTCAACAGTTGACAGTTGCGCCAACATTGCCCGGGACCCGGCCCGACGGGTTACCGAAAATCCTGGAGGGGGGCAGAGATCGGTGAATAATGCCCTGGCCGACGTTTCTCGCCGCCTGCCCCACCGCCTGCTGGGCGACGACGTCCGCGACGCTGTAGTTGAAGCGATCCTCGCGGGGAAATTTGCACCCGGCGAGCGGCTCGTCGAGACGAACGTGGCCCGCGATCTCGACGTCAGCCGCGGACCGGTGCGGGAGGCGTTTCGACAACTCGCCGAACAGGGGCTGCTCGTCCTCAGCGCCCACCGCGGCGCACGGGTCTCCGCGCTGGCCGGCGCAGACGCGTACGAAGTTTACAGTCTCATGGCCATCGCCGAACATCTCGCGCTGCGGCTGCTGAAGCGGCGTCTTACGCCGGCGCTCGTCGCGGAACTGCGCGGCGTCGTGCACGGCATGCGGGCCGCCGCCGAGCAGCGGGATGTGCTGGGTGTGGCGCGGGCCGATCTCCAGTTCAACGACGCGCTGTTTGGCCGCGTCGGCCACGGACGGCTCCGACAGATGTGGCAGCGTCTCAAATTCCAGAGTTACCTCCTGGTCAGAGACTACGCCACGCTGGTGTACTCGTCGCTCGCCGCGATGGTCGCGCACCATGCGAAGATCGTCGATCTGCTCGAGACCGCCGACTGGGACAAGCTGTTTACCTACCTCCACGACAACGACCGGCGCATCGAAGCGCAGTTCCTCGAGTTCTCGGAGGCGGCGCCGAACGCGCCGCCTCCGGTCACGCGATAGTCGGTTCTGCATCGCGGCCGCCACCACGTCGTGGTGACGCGACCACAAAGGGAGACGGGAGGAGAGATGATGGCGCGTCGGCTCGCAGTGTTGCTGATCGTGGCGCTTGCGGTGGGGACCTTCACCGCACAACGCTCCGCCGGACAGTCCAGGTCGCAGGTCGTCGTCGATCAGGGCACGGACACCGAAAGCCTGGACCCGATGTTCACGCAGGCACGGTTCAGCGACAACATCATGCTGACCATGTTTGAAACGCTGGTCACCCGCGACACGGACATGCGCTACCGGCCGCGTCTCGCGGAGTCCTGGAAAATCGTGAGTCCGACCGTCTGGCAGTTCAAGCTCCGCCAGGGCGTCAAATTCCACGACGGCGAGCCCTTCAACGCGCAGGCGGTGAAGTACACGATCAACCGCCTGTACGACCCCGCGATCAAGGCGCCGAGCTTCTTGAAGGGCTTCGTGAAGTACGACCGGGTCGACATCGTCAACGACTACACCGTCAACATCGTGACGAAAGAACCGGCGCCGTTGATGCTCGAGTGGTTCGTCTACTTTTACATGATGGCGCCGCAATACTACAGCCGCCTCACCCCGGCGCAGGCCGCGCTGCGTCCGATCGGGACCGGCCCGTACGTGTTCAAGGAATGGGTCCACGACGACCACGTAACGGTCACCGCCAACCCCAACTACTGGGGGACGAAGCCGGCGATCCCGACGATCGTCTGGCGGCCGGTCCCCGAAGCCGGGACGCGTATCGCGGACCTGCTTTCGGGCGCCGCGGACATCATCGTCAACGTGTCGCCCGATCAGCTCAACCGGATCAACAGCTCCTCCGCGGCGTCGGTCAAGACCGTGGAGGGCGGCCGCGACATCTTCATCGGCATGCGCACGGATCACCCGCTGTTCAAGGACGCGCGGGTGCGCCAGGCGATGAACTACGCGGTCGACGTCGACGCGATTCTCAAGGCGCTGCTGAACGGCCGCGGCCGGCGGATGGCGACGGTCGTGAACGCGTACGCGAACCCCGCGGTCAAGCCGTACCCGTACGATCCGGCGAAGACCAAGGCGCTGCTGGCCGAGGCCGGCTGGAAGCTGGACAACGGCGTGCTGACGAAGGACGGACAGCCGTTCTCGGTCACGCTCGATACGCCGGCCGGCCGCTACATCCGCGACAAGGAGCTGGCGGAAGCGACCGCGTCGTACCTGCAGCAGGTCGGCGTGAGGATCAAAGTCAACCCGCTTGCCTGGCCGGTGTACGCGAAGAAGATGTTCGACGACGTCAACCCGGCGGACATGTACCTCCTCGGGCTCGGCTCTTCATTCGACGGCCAGGACGAGATCCGCTATCTGGAAAAGGACTTCGGATACAACCCGACCTTCTGGAACAACGCGGACTTCGAGAAGGCCTACCACGACCTCAACCTGACCGTCGACCCGGGACAGCGCACGCAGCTCCTGTACAAGCTGCAGCAGATCGCCCACGACGATCCGCCGATCATCTACCTCTACAAGCAGACCGACTACTACGGGGTGAGCAAACGGCTCAACTGGACGCCTCGCCGGGATGAGCTGATCATCCTCGACCGGGCGTCGGCGGCGCCGTAGCGCGCGACCGGCGTGACCATCGACGAGATCGGCCGGCGCGGCGCCAAAGTCCACGGCGAATTGGCGTTCGACCACGCCGCGCTGGCCGGCCTCTCCTGGCCCTATGTCTCGATCCGCGGCCCGGCCGGCGGGCCGACGCTGTGTATCAGCGCGGGCATGCACGGGTCCGAATACGCGGGCATCACCGCCGCGCTGCGGTTCGCCGACGAACTGCGACCGGAGGAGGTACGGGGCCACGTCTTGATCCTGCCCCTCCTCAACCAACCGGGGTTCTGGGCGCGCGCCGCCGCCGTCGTGCCACTCGACGGCAAGAATCCGAGCCAGGTGTTCCCCGGACGCCGCGACGGCACCGTCACGGAGATCATGGCCGCCTACCTGTTTGACGACGTCTTTGCCCGCTGCGACGCGCTCGTCGACCTGCACGGCGGCGACATCATGGAGCGGCTCGTCCCGTTCACGATTTTTCAGGAGACCGGCAACCGAGAGTTAGACGCGCGGTCGCGGGCGCTCGCGGCGAGTTACGGCCTGCCGGTCGCCGTGCGCCGGTCAAAAGAAGTGCTGAAGCGTACGGTCCTCGGCTACATGCAGGCCGCCGCCGCGGTGCGCGGGATACCCGCCATCGTAGCGGAAGCCGGCGGCGAGGATCAGGTCAAACCCGAGGACGTCGCCGTCCACCTCAACGGTCTCCGCGGCGCCCTGGCGCAGCTCGGGATGATCGCGGGCACGGCCCCGCGGCCCGCCCTGCGCCTGGTCGAATTCGTGCTGGTCACGGCCGGGCAGGACGGTCTCTTCGACCGGTCGGCCGATATCGGCGACCGCGTGCGGACCGGTCAGGTCATCGGCACGCTGCGGGATCTGTGGGGACGTCCGCTGGAAGACGTGCGCGCACCCGTGGACTCGGAGGTCCTCTTTCTCAGTACGAGCATGGCGGCCAAGAAGGGCGCGCTGCTGTTCGGCCTCGGCCGGCCCGTGTCCGACGGCTAGCCGATGGGCGCGTTTGTTGCCCGGCGGCTGCTCGAGTCCGCGACCGTCCTGCTCGGGGTCAGTTTTCTCGCGTTCGCGGTGCTCTTTCTCTCCGGCGATCCGACCTACCTGATGATCCCGGAGAACTACACGCGGCAGCAGATCGCGGAATTCCGGCATCAGATGGGATTCGACCGGCCGTGGTACGTGCAGTACGGCGAGTTTCTTGGGCGCGCCGTGCGCGGCGACTTCGGCGCGTCGCTGCGAAGCCAGCTGCCCGCGCTCCCGCTCGTGATCGAGCGGATGCCGGCAACGCTCGAACTGGCGGTCGTCGCGATGCTGCTGTCCCTCGCCGTGGCGCTGCCGGTCGGCGTCGTCGCGGCCACGCACCGCCGGACGCTGGTCGACACGACGAGCATGGTCGCGGGTCTGGTCGGCCAGTCCGCGCCGGGGTTTTGGATCGGACTGGTCCTCATCCTGGTCTTCGGGGTTGAGCTGCGCTGGCTGCCCGTGTCGGGCCGCGGCGGGTTGTCCCATCTCGTACTGCCCGGCGTGACCCTCGCGATGTTCTCGATGGGACGCAACGCCCGCGTCGTGCGCGCGTCGATGCTCGACGCCCTCGGCCACGACTTCATCCGCACCGCGTACGCGAAAGGCGCGTCGCGCCTCGCGGTGCTGTACCGTCACGCGCTGCGCAACGCCCTGCTGCCGATCGTGACCCTCATCGGTCTCGACTTCGGCGTCCTCCTCGGCGGCGCGATCATCACGGAGACCGTGTTTGCCTGGCCCGGCGTCGGCCGGCTGATCGTGAACGCGATCTACGAAAAGGACTTTCCGATCGTCGAGGCCGCGGTGGTCGTCATCGCGGCCATCTTCGTGCTGCTCAACTTGTGCGTGGACGTGGCGTACGGCTATCTCGATCCGCGCATCCGGTACAGCTGACGGCGCGGTCCCGCGTGCTGCGCAGCTTCCGCGGATCGCCCGGCGCCGTCGCCGGCCTGATCCTCCTGCTGTGCATCGTCGCGGCGGCGCTGGTCTCTCCACTGCTCGCGCCCCAGTCGATCACTCTCGTCCGCGTCCAGGACCGGCTGCTGCACCCGCTCGCGCTGCAGGGCGGCTCCCGGCACTGGCTCGGAACGGACGCGCTCGGCCGCGACATCCTGAGCAGGCTGCTGGTCGGCGCGCGGGTCTCGCTCCTGGTGGGCCTGACGGCCGTCCTGATCGGCGGCAGCCTCGGCACGGCGATCGGTCTCTTGAGCGGCTACTACGGCGGCTGGACCGACCGGATCATCATGCGGCTCGGCGAGGTGCAGCTCGCGTTTCCGTTCATCCTGCTCGCGCTCGCGGTCATGGCGGTCCTCGGCCCGGGGCTCGTCAACATCATCGGCGTGCTCGGGCTCACGAGCTGGGTGACCTACGCCCGCGTCGTGCGTTCGGAAGTGCTGTCGCTCCGCGAGCGCGAGTTCGTCCAGGCGGCCCGGGCGTTGGGCGCCCCGGCGCCGCGGGTGCTCGTGCTCCACGCGCTGCCCAACGTGGTGGGAACGGTCATCGTCGTCGCGACATTTTCCGTCGCGAGCACGATCCTCGCCGAGGCGGGGCTCAGCTTTCTCGGGCTCGGCGTCGGCGCCTCGACGCCGACGTGGGGGTCGATGCTCGCCGACGCCCGCGAGTACATGACGGACGCGTGGTGGCTGACCGCCTTTCCCGGCCTGGCCATCCTCATGACCGTGCTCGGGGTCAACCTGGTCGGCGACTGGCTGCGCGACTACCTGGATCCGCGTCTTCGATGATCGGACCGCTCCGAAACGACGGGAGGGTTGCACGATGAGTCAAAGCGCGTTAGACCGCGACCCGGGCCTGCTCAAATCGCTGCGCTGGCGGCAGGTCGGGCCGTTTCGAGGAGGCCGCGTCGTCGCGGTCGCGGGCCACTTCGCGCACCCGCAGGTCTTCTACTTCGGCTCCACCGGCGGCGGCGTGTGGAAGACCGAAGACGCCGGGTGGAACTGGCACAACATCTCGGATGGCTTCTTCGGCACCGCCTCGGTCGGCGCGATCGCGGTCTCCGAGTCCGATCCCAACGTGATCTACGCCGGCATGGGCGAGTCGTGCATCCGGGGCAACGTCGCGCACGGCGACGGCGTCTATCGCACGGACGACGGCGGAAAGACCTGGCGGCACGCCGGGCTGGCGGACAGCCGGCACATCGCGCGCGTGCGCATCGACCCCCGGGATCCCGATCGCGTCTACGTCGCGGCGCTCGGCCACGTGTTCGGCCCCAACGACGAACGCGGCGTCTTCCGGTCGCATGACGGCGGCCAGACCTGGACGCGCAGCCTCTTCCGGAGCAATCGCGCCGGCGCGTGCGATCTCAGCATGGACGCGAACAACCCCCGCGTCCTATACGCGGCGATCTGGGAAGCGCATCGGACGCCGTGGGGTCTCAATAGCGGCGGTCCCGGCAGCGGCCTCTTCAAGACGATCGACGGCGGGGAGACCTGGGTCGAGCTGACCGACCGGCCCGGCCTTCCGGGCGGGATCAAAGGCCGCATCGGGGTGGCGGCGTCGCCCGCGCGGCCCGACCGCGTCTGGGCCATTGTCGAGGCCGAGGAGGGCGGCATCTTCCGGTCCGACAACGGCGGGGCCAGCTGGGAGCGGCTCAACGAGGAGCGCGAGCCCCGCCAGCGGCCGTTCTACTACAGCCACATCTTCGCCGATCCCTCGGATCCGGAAACCGTCTATGTCGCCAACCTGGACCTGTGGCGGTCGGCCGACGGCGGGCGCACCTTCCGGAAGAAGTCGCTGCCCCACGGGGACCACCACGATCTGTGGCTCGACCCGCGTGATCCGCGGCGCATGATCAACGGCAGCGACGGCGGCGCGAGCGTCTCGCTGAACGGCGGCGAGTCGTGGTCGACTCTGTACAATCAGCCGACGGCCGAAATGTACCACGTGATCACCGACAATCGGACGCCGTACCGCATCTACGGCGCGCAGCAGGACAACTCGACGATCTCGCTGCCGAGCGCGGCCCTGCACGGCGCGATTCACCCCAACTCGTACCACGACGTCGGCGGCAGCGAGTCCGGGTACATCGCCGTCCGCCCGGACGATCCGAACATCGTCTACGCCGGCATCTTTCAAGGCATGCTGACGCGGTACGACCATCGGACCGGCGACGTGCGCGACATCACCGTCTGGCCGCAGAACCTCGCCGGGTGGGGCGCCGAGGCGCTCAAGTATCGGTTCCAGTGGACGTTCCCGATCGTGCTCTCGCCGCACGATCCCAACGTCTTGTACGCGACCGGCAACCACGTCTTTCGGACGACGAACGAAGGCGCGAGCTGGGACGTGGTCAGCCCCGACCTGACGCGCAACGATCGCACGAAGCTCGGCCAGTCGGGCGGACCGATCACCAAGGACAACGTCGGCACCGAGTACTACTGCACGATCTTTGCCTTCTGCGAGTCGCCCCGCAAGGCCGGCGTGTTGTGGGCCGGATCCGACGACGGTCTGGTGCACGTCTCGACCGACGGCGGGAAGACCTGGCGCAACGTCACGCCCAAGGCGCTCCCGGAGTGGGCGCTCATCAGCGTCATCGAGGCGTCCCCGCACGACCCCGCCACGGCGTACGTGGCCGCGACGCGGTACAAGCTCGACGACCTCACGCCGTACCTCTTCAAGACGAAAGATTGCGGCGCGACCTGGGACCGCATTGTCGACGGGCTGCCCGACAACGTCATCACCCGCGCGATTCGCGAGGACCCGGCACGGGCGGGCGTGCTTTACGCGGGCACGGAGACCGGCGTCTTCGTCAGCCTCAACGACGGCGGCCGGTGGACGCCGATCCTGAACGGGCTCCCCGTGGCGCCGGCCCACGATCTGGTGGTCAAAGATCACGAGCTGGTCGTCGCCACGCACGGCCGCTCGTTCTGGGTCCTCGACGACCTGACACCGCTGCGGCAGTTGGCCGAGAAGGCGCCCGCGGCAGACGTCCATCTCTTCGCGCCGCGCCCTGCCACGCGGGCGCGGTACAAGTCGTTGTCGCTCAAGAAAGGCGGCGGGTACGTCTACGGCCGGGCCGGCGGGTTCGGCGTGACGGCGCGCGATACCGGAAACGGCTCCCCGGCGCTCCTCGACGCCGGGCAAAACCCGCCGTCCGGCGTCGTGGTACATTATTACTTCCGCGAGCAGCCGGCCGGCGAAGTAAAGCTGGCGTTCCTCGACGCCAAAGATCGGGTCCTCCGCGAGTTTTCAAGCAAGGACGCAGCACCGGCCAAGCCCTCCGGCCTCGCGTATTCGCTTACGAGCGACGAGCAGAACCCCACCGTGCCGGCCGAGAAAGGCGCCAACCGTTTCATCTGGAACATGCGGCTCCCCGGCGCCCGCGAGGTGCCCGACGCGGCGCTCTGGTTCGGCTTCATGGGCGGGCCCGTCGTCCTTCCCGGCGCGTACAAAGCGCGGCTGACCGTTGGACAGGAGGTCCTGACCCGGCCCTTCGAGATCCTGAAAGACCCGCGGCTCGACATACCGGACCGCGCGCTCGCGGAGCAGTTCGAGTTCCTGCTCGACGTCCGCGACACGCTGAGCGGTGTCAACGGCGCGGTCGTGAGCGCCCGCGCGATTCGCGATCAGGTGCAGCAGTGGGTCTCGCGCGCCGAAGGCCTGCGGGGCAGCGACGCGCTCGCCGGCGCCGCCCGGGAACTGAGCGCGGAACTGGACCGGATCGAGGATGAGCTGATCCAGTGGCGGGCGCAGGCGTACGAGGACGTCTTCCACTATCCGGTGCGGCTGAACAACCAGATTGCGACGATCGCCGACCTGATGAGCATCACCGACGGCGCACCGACCCGCCAGGCCCGCGAGCTCTTCGACGAACTGCGCCGGCACGCCGGCCGGCAGCTCGAGCGGCTGGCCGAGATCAAGAAAGGCGGCGTCGCGATGTTCAGCGACGCGCTGCGGAAGCTGGGCGTCCCGCCGATCAGGATTCCGGCGGACGAGTAAGCGCACGACGCCATTACAGCGGCACCACGGAGGGGAATCGATGAACGGGGTACGGAGGGCAATTCCGGCACTAGGGCTGGCGCTCGCGTTGGCGGCGGCGATGGTCGCGCCGGCCGTCCCGTCGCACGCGGCGGCCGGCGGCACGGTCACCGTCGCGCAGGGCGCCGAGCCCGCGACGCTGGATCCGCTTCAGGAGATCTCCCGCACCGGATACAACGTCACGCTGCAGATCTACGACCCGCTTTTCATGCGCAACCCGGCCGGCCAGATCGTCCCGATGCTGGCGACCGGCTACAAGATCGTCAACCCGACGACGTGGCAGTTCAGCCTGCGCAAGGGTGTCAAGTTCCACAACGGCGAGGCCTTCGACGCGTCGTCGGTCAAGTTCACGATCGATCACGCGATGCTCAAGGATTCGGCGTCGAACTACCTCGTGGACGGCGTGAAGAGCACCCGCATCGTCGACCCGTACACGATCGAGGTCACGACCGGCGAGCCGGTGCCGCTGCTGCTGCCGAGATTGATGCTGCTCGGCATCGCGCCGGCCAGGTACTATCAGGCGCGCGGCGCGAGCTATGTGGCGACGCACCCCGTCGGCACCGGCCCGTATCGCTTCCAGTCCTGGGTCAAGGACGATCGGCTGACCCTGACCGCCAACCACGATTACTGGGGCGGCGCGCCGGCGATCCAAACCGTTGTGTTCCGGCTTATCCCCGATCCGGCGGCGCGAGTCGCGGCGTTCCGGAGCGGCGAAGTCGATCTCATCACGGATTTCGCGCCGGACCTCGTGCCCAGCGTAGCGAACGACCCCCGGCTCAAAGTCGACGTGACGACCGGCACGCGCTCCATCAACATCATGCTCGACACGCAGACCGGACCGCTGCGGGATAAGCGCGTCCGTCAGGCGCTCAACTACGCCGTCGACAAGGACACCATCGTCAAGACTATCCTCGGCGGCTTCGGCACGGTCGAAGCGACGCTCGTGCCGGCCGCGTACCTGGGGTTCAACCCCCGGCTGAAGCCGTACGCGTACGATCCCGCGAAGGCGAAGGCGCTCCTCGCGCAGGCCGGTTATCCCGGCGGGTTTTCGATCGTCTTCCAGTCACCCCGCGGCCGGTACCTCGCGGACGCGCAAGTGTCGCAGGCGGTCGTCGGCTACCTGAAAGCCGCCGGCGTCAACGCCGACCTCAAGTACTACGAATGGGGCAACTACGTCAACATGTACTTCAAGCATCAGCTCGGGCCGATCTTTCTGATCGGGTCGGCGTCCGCGGCGCTGGATGCGGCCGACGCGCTCGAGAATGTCTCCTGCGGCGTGTGGGACTCGTGGTACTGCAACAAAGGCATCCAGGCGCTGTACGAGAAGGCGCGGTCGACGGTCGAACCGGACCGGCGCGCGTCGCTCTACCGTGAGATCGAGCCGCTGATCTACGACGAGTCGCCGATCATCTTCATGTACACGCAGAAGGGCATCTACGGCGTGAATGCGCGTCTCAACTGGACGCCGCAGAACGACGAGACGCTGTGGCTTGCCAAGTCCACGGTGAAGTAGCGCCCGCAGCGCCGCGCCGGCACGCTGATGCAGCGCTACGTCGCCCGGCGGCTGCTCGAGGCGGTCCTGGTCCTGTTCGGGATCTCCGCCGTCGCGTTTGCGCTGACGCACGTGATCGGCGATCCGGTGGTCTTGCTGCTGCCGTTTCAGGCCGGTCCGGCCCAGGTGGCCGAAATGCGGCACATTCTCGGGCTGGACCGGCCGCTCCCCGTGCAGTATCTCGCCTTCCTGACCGCGGCCCTCCGCGGCGATTTCGGCCTGTCGGTCCGGCAGAATACGCCGGCGCTTTCGTTGGTCCTCGACCGAGTGCCGGCGACGGCGGAACTCGCGTCCGCCGCGCTCGTGATCGCCGTGAGCCTCGCGGTGCCGCTCGGCGTTCTGGCCGCCCTCCACCGGCGGCGTCTCGTGGACCGGGCGGCGCTCCTGTTTTCGATGCTCGGCCAATCCATGCCGACGTTCTGGCTCGGACTGCAGGCGATCTTGCTGTTTGGAGTCGCGCTGCGGTGGCTTCCGACCGGCGGCATGGGCGGCTTCCGCCATCTCGTCCTGCCGTCGGTCGTGCTCGGCGTCTTCTCAGCGGCGGGGATCCTGCGTCTCACGCGAACATCGATGCTCGACATCGTCGCGGAAGACTATCTTCGCACCGCGCGCGCAAAGGGGCTTCGCGAGGCGGCGGTCGTCGGCCGCCACGCGCTGCGGAACGCGAGCCTGCCCATCGTCACGTGGATCGGGCTGGAGCTCGGCACGCTGCTGGGCGGCGCCGTGGTGACCGAAACGGTCTTCGCCTGGCCCGGCATGGGCCGTCTGGCCGTGCAGGCAATCTTCGCGCGGGACATCCCGGTGGTGCAGGCCGTGGTGCTCTTCGCGGCGACGATCTTTGTCACGGCCACCTTCTGCACGGACATGCTCTACGCCTGGCTCGATCCGAGGATCCACTACAGTTGATGGCGTCCGTGGGCGCGGCCGCCTCCGCACCGGCCCGGCGCCCGCCCTGGTGGCCGGTATGGCGCGCCGCAACGCGGGATCCGGGCGCCTGGGTGGGCGCCGCGGTGTTTGCGTGCGTCCTCTTGCTCGCGGCGCTGGCGCCGCGTCTCGCGCCGATGGATCCGGAGGCCCAAGACATCGTCCACCGGCTCCTGCCGCCGATGTCGGCCGCCGCGGGACATCACTTCTGGCTCGGCACCGACCAGCTGGGCCGCGACTTGGTGAGCCGGATCATCTTCGGGTCGCGCATCTCGCTCGTCGTGAGCCTGAGCGCGGTGGCCGTCTCGGCGCTGGCCGGCACGGCGATCGGTGTGTCGAGCGGCTACGCCGGCCGAGGCTGGGACGATCTGCTGATGCGCATCACGGACGTCCAGCTCGCGTTTCCCTCGATTCTGTTGAGCCTCGCGATCGTCGCGGTGCTCGGCGCCGGCGTGCGCAACCTCATCGCGGTGCTCGCGCTGTCCGGCTGGGTGGGATACGCCCGGGTCACGCGGAGCCGCGTCCTCGGAATCCGGCGGCAAGAGTACATCGACGCGGCACGGACCATGGGCGCTCGCGACGCACGGATCATCCTCCGGCACGTCGTCCCGAATGTGGTGCCGTCCGTCCTCACGATCGCGAGCTTCTCGCTCGGCGGCATGATCACGGCGGAGGCCGCGCTCACGTTCCTCGGGCTCGGCATCCCGTCCAACATCCCGAGTTGGGGCGGGATGTTGACCGACGGCGCCCAGTATCTGTCCGTCGCCTGGTGGCTCGCCACGTTCCCGGGAGCCGCGATCATGCTCACGGTGCTGGCAACGAATCTCATCGGCGACTGGCTCCGCGACGCGCTGGATCCGCGCGCGGAGTCCGGCGCCGTCCGCTGACGGAGGCCAACATGACCACGATCAACCGCTGCCGCATCATCCCGATGGATGGGCCGGTCATCGAGGAAGGCGCCATCCGGATCGAAGGCACGACCATCAAAGCGGTCCTCCCACAGCCGGTCGCGGCCGGCGGCCCGGGCATGCTGGACGCGGCCGGCCTCACCGCGATCCCCGGGATGGGGCAGATGCACGGCCATTTCACCGGCTACATGCACACGATGGACACGGCGCCGGTGAACGCGCAACCGCACACGCTCAAGGCCATCCAGGCCGCCGCGTTCGCCCGGAACGCGCTCAACGCCGGGATCACGATGTGGCGCGACGTCGGCGGCCACGCCCACATCGATCTGCACCTCAAGAAGGCCATCAACCTGGGCCTGGTCCCCGGGCCGAGGATGCAGGCCGCGGGGCGCTGGCTCGGCGCGCCCGGCGGCCACGGCACAGGCCTGATCGAAGAGATCTCGGGCGTCGGCGCGCTGCGGCAGGCGGCGCGCGAGCAGATCGACGCCGGCGCCGACGGCATCAAACTCGTCGCGAGCGGCGGCGTCATGCAGGCTTCTGAGAACCCCTTCGGCATGGAGTTCGGCGAGGACGAGATCCGCGGCGCCGTCGAGGAGGCGCACAACGCCGGCAAATGGATCGCCGTGCACTCGCACCCGGCCGCGGTGACCCGCGTCGCGCTCAAGGCCGGCGTGGAGACGATCGAGCACGCGACCGAAATGCCGGACGACGTGATCGAACTGCTGCTCGAACGCGGCGCCTACATCGTGCCGACGTTCGCGGCGTATTGGAAGCTGTCGCGGGAGGGGCGCGAAATCGGCCTCGACGACGGCCTCGTCGAGCTCGCGAACCGTGTCTGGGACCGCAAGATGGAGTATTTCATGCGCGCCGCCGGGGCGGGCGTGAAGTACGCTACGGGAACCGATACGGGCGCGCCCCGCGTCTTCCACCACGAACTGGCGCTGGAGCTCGAGCTGATGGTCCAGGTCGGGCTGACGCCCGAGCAGGCGCTGCGGGCGGCCACAATCGCCTGCGCGGATATCCTAGGCTGGTCCGACCAACTCGGCACCCTGACGCCCGGCAAGGAGGCCGACGTCGTTCTGCTCGAGGGCAATCCGCTCCGGAACATCAGCGCGGCGCGGCAGGTACGCCACGTGTTCAAAGCCGGCGTCCATTACACGCCCGAACCGCCGGTGCCGCCCCTTCCCTGGTGAGTTACGGGCTCAGGCCGGCCGCTGCGCAGCGAACGCAGAAGGGCCTCGATAACCGCCAGATTCAACACGGCGTCCTCCGGCGGGTAGGGGACCGGCGCGCCCGTGCGAACGGCGTCGACGAACGCCTCAACCATTCGTTGCGTCTGATTGGCGCCCGGGACGGCGATTCGAACCTGCTCCGCGCCGTGAAAATGCTGAAACTCCGCCTCGGCGGTTCCCGGCAGGAACGCCTTCGAGACGAAGAGACGGCCGTCGGTCCCGACGATCTCGACCTCTTCCCGCCGTACGATGCGCAGGCCGCAATCGACGACCGCGGTGCGATGGGTGTCGAACCGCAGGAGCGCGACAGCCGCCTCGTCGACACCCGCGCGGCCGATTTCCCCCCAGGCGAAGACTTCGGCGGGCTGCCCGAGCAGCATCCGGCTGACGTTGATGCCGTAGCACCCGACGTCGTACAGAGCGCCCCCGCCGAGTTCCGGTCTGAAGCGAATGTTCGTCTGCGGTTCGCGTACGGGAAAGGTAAACGCGGCGCGGACGAGCCGCAACTCGCCAAGGGCGCCGGACGCGGCCATCTCGGCGACGCGGGCGGTCCGCGGGTGAAACCGGTACATGAACGCTTCCATGAGCCGGACGCCGTGCGCCCGGCAGGCCGCGATCATCTCGCGGGCCTCGAGCGCGGTAAGCGCGAGCGGCTTTTCGCACAAGACGTGCTTGCCGGCCTCGGCGCTGCGAACCGTCCACTCCCGGTGCAGCGCGTTGGGCAGCGGTATGTAGACCGCGTCGACCTCGGAGTCGGCGAGGAGCGCCTCGTACGACGCGTGCGGGCGCACGCGGAGGCGCTCCGCGGCCTCGGCGGCGCGGGCCGCCGTTCGACTCGCAATCGCCACGAGCTCGGCGCCGCGAGCGCTCTGGATCGCCGGGATGACGGTCCTGACGGCGATGCCGGCGACGCCCAACACGCCCCATCGGATCGGCATTACGAACCTCACCCGCCTTCCACAACCCGCCCGCGGAGCCGGCCGGCCGACTATCCGTCTTCGAACAACGCGCAGGCGGCGACCGGCGATCCGTCGCCCCCTCGAATTCGCATCGGCAGCACGGCAAGCGTCAGCCGGCGACCTCGCACGTCTCTGAGCCCGGGGCCGAGGTTCTCCACGATCAGCACGTCGCGGCTCAGCAGCCGCCGATGGATCGGCCAGTCGAACCCGGACTGTCGGGTGACGCCCGGCGCGTCGGGCGTGATCGTATCGGTCCCGACGATGTTCACGCCGCGTTCGATGAGGAATTCGGCGGCGTCCACCGAGAGGTACGGATGAATGCGGTAGTCGTCCCGCCCGAACCGCTCCGCGTACCCGAAGTAGATGAACACGATGTCGCCCCGCCGGATCTCCGGATGCATCGCCCGCAGCTCACACGCGGTCAGCGGCACCGGTCCTTCCCGCGCCGCGTCGAGGACGATGCCCGGCCCCACGAACCGCGCGGTGGGATAGGCGTCGATCGACGGCCCGTCCGGGAAGAAGTGGCGCGCCGCGTCGATGTGCGTGCCCACGTGGGCCGCGGTGTGGATCTCCGTGATCGAGACCCGGGCGCTGCCGCCGGGGAACGTGACGGTGTGCGGTCTCGGCTCGAACGACGGGACGTCGTGGTGCCTGCCGTGGGGCATGCCGGTAAACCACGGCTGCGCGAGATTCACGCACCGCGGCGCCACGCCCCCTCAGACCTCCCGCCGGCGCGCCGGCGCCGCGGGCGCGAGCGTCGCGAGGAGACGCCGGTAGACGTATACGAAATCGGCGTCCAGCCCGAGCGCCACGCTGTGGATCCCGCGCGCGATCCAGTCACAGACGGGAGTCGTCTGCGCGGGATCGCGCACCGGCATATACGTGATGGAGATGATCTTGCCCGCGTCCCTGGCGCGATCCATCAATCGCGCCTCTGTCTCCACGACCCTCGGATGATCGCGCTGCCCGGGGACGCCGAGTTGGGCCGCCAGCGTCCCGCGGCCGCCGAGCACCATATCGAGGCCGGGAACCGCCAGGATGGCGTCGAGGTCGTCGAGCGCGGCGCGCGTCTCGACCTGGACGCCCAGCAGCACATGCTCGGCGGCCCAGGTCGCGTATTCTTCGGGGGCAATCCGGCCGTGCCCGTCGACGCCGGTCAGTCCGATTCGGCGGCGGCCGTGGGGCGGCAGCTTGGCCGCGCGTACCGCGGTCGCGACGTCGGCGGCGCTCTCCACCTCCGGCACGATCACCCCCGAGGCGCCGAGGTCGAGTGCCGTTCGGATGGCGTCCGGGTCCACCGCCGGGACCCGCACGAACGGCGTGATGCCGGCCGCATGCGCGGCCTGAATCAAGGCGCGGAGCGTTTCCGGCCCGATGTGGTTCTCCAGAAGGTCGATGCGCACGAAGTCAAGACCGGCGTGGGCCAGGAGCTCGATCGTCGCCGTCGACGGGATGCGCGCGTAGACGCCGAACGAAGGCCGTCCCTCCCGGTACGCGACCCGCACGCGATTCGGCCTCAGCACGCGGCCGCCTCCACGAGCACCGCGCACCCGCCGTCGCGGCGCAGCCGCGCTCCGAGTGGCGCGCTCTGCTCGTCGACGAACGCGAGCACGGATTCGGCGGACCCGCCCGTCACCAGCTCGGGCTCTCCCAGCGCGTTCAGCACCACGGGCACGACCTCGACGCGGTCGATTCTCTCGCGCCCGGCGAGCATCCGGACGGCGCAGGTCAGCTTTGTGATCGGCGCGTGCAGCGGCGCCGTGTTGTACGGCGGGTATGCCCGGCGCAGCGCGATCGTGCGGCCCTCGGCGTGGGTGTGGAACACGAAATCCCCGATCGAATAGAGGATCGGCCGGCCGTGATAGAGTTCCATGCCGTGCAGCATGTGCGCGTTGTGGCCGACGATCGCATCGGCGCCGGCGTCGATGATCTGCCGGCCGAGCGGGCGCTGGTAGCCGGCCAGCGGGCCTTGATGGGCGGCGACCCAGCCGTTCGGGATGCCCCAGTGCATCGCCACGACGACCAGGTCGGCGCGCCGGCGCGCCGACCGGATCGCACCGCACGCCCGCTCGACGTCGTCCGGATTCGCTTCGGTCTGGACGTAGGGAGACATCCCCGGGACCTCGTCCAGCGTCTCGCTGTCGTAGTAATAGCTCGTCCGGATCCGAATCGGCGCGATGCCCGGCACGCCGGCCCGCGCCGCGAAACCGTGGGGGAGCGTCGTCGCAAACGAAAAGATCGCCACGCGCCGGCCGCGCGCCTCCACGATCGCCGGAGCCATCGCCGCGTCGAAATCGCGGCCGCCGCCGGCCGCGGCAACGCCCGCGTCCCGGAGCGCGTCGAGCGTGCGGAGCAGCCCATCGGCGCCGTAGTCGAGGGCGTGGTTGTTGGCGACGGTGGCGACGCGGCAGCCGATGCGCGGCAGTTCGCGGGCGAGCGCGGGATCGCTGCGCATCGTCACCAGTTTGCTGGCCGGCGCACCCGTGTCCGTCAGCACCGTTTCGAGATTGACGACGCCGACGTCCGCGTGCTGGAGCAGCGCGTAGGCCTCGAGCGTCGCGGGCGCGGCGGCGTTCGCGCCGGTTCGCAGGAGCGGACGCTCGAGCATCACGTCCCCCGTGAGGCAGAGCGAGATGGGCCCGCCGTCCGGGCGGTTCGTCCGCACCACGGTCATGTCCGGTCCTGTCCGCGCGCACCGGGCCACAGGCCGACGCCCATTCCGCCGCGCGGATCCGATGCCGCCGCCGGCCCCGCCGGCGTCCACTCGACGGCCTGATTGCAGCCCATGTAGATCGTCACGTCGACCTCGTACCCGCGGCGGCGAAGCGGTTCGGCGACGGTCTCCGCGAGCGCGGGCTCCACGTAGATCTTGCGTCCGGCCTCGCTGTGGATGCGCGGCGCCGCGAGCGCGGCCAGGAGCGGCATCCGGAAGAGCACGACGTTCAGCAGCGTCTGGAACACCGCGCTGATCAAGCGGCTCCCGCCGGACGACCCGATCGCGAGCCACGGCGCGCCGGCGCGGTAGACGATCGTCGGACAACCTCCGCCCATGCGCTTCCGCGGCGCGATCGAATTGTGGTAGCCGCGCAGCGGGTTGAAGTGCCCGAGGAAGTTGTTGTGCAGGAACCCGAGCCCCGGCGTCATCACGCCGGACCCGGCGATCGACCCGATCGAATGCGTGATGCTGACGACGTCGCCGTCACTGTCGAGCGCGGAGACGTGGGTGGTGTGGCCGTCGGCCGGCATCCCGCCGGCGTGCCCGGTCTCGAGCGCGAACTCGCGCCCGACGCCGCGGAGCCGCTCCTTCGACACGAGCCACGCGGCCGGCACGGTGACGAACGCCGGGTCCGAGAGGTACGGCATGCAGTCGGCGAAGGCCGCGCGGGTCGCCCACGCCACCGCCTCCACGTAGTCGGGGCTGTTCCACTCGAGCCGGCCGAGGTCCAGCGCCTCGGCCAGGTTGAGCATCGTCACGAGCACCACGCCGTGGGCGGGGGGCGGCGCGGAGTACACCTCGAGCCCCTTGAACGTCCCCTGCACCGGCTCGGCGGGCTGGACCGCGTAGGCCGCGAGGTCTTCGGCCGTCACGAACGCGCCGCGCGCGCTGAAATCCGCGGCCATCTCGCGGGCCAGCGCGCCGCGATAGAATTCGTCCGGTCCGCCGCGGGCGAGGCGTTCCAGCGTGCGGCCGTACTCGGGCTGGCGCATCGTCTCGCCGGTCCGCATCGGCCGGCCGCCGGGCAGATAGCGCTCCCGCGCGGCCGCGTCCCGGCCCAGCTTCCGGAAAACGTCCGGATAACCGGGCCGGTCGCCTCCTTCAAACGTGTAATACGACTCGAGATAAGAGTATACCGGGAATCCGTCGCCGGCGATCCCGGCGGCGGGCTCGAACAGCGCCGGCCAGCCGAGGCAGCCGCCTCCCAGATGGAGCAGCGTCTCCATCCCCCGCACGAAGCCGGGCGTCATGATCGACTCGTAGCCCAACTGGTTGCGGTCGCCCGCGATCAGATAGCGACCCGCGCGCTCGCTGCGACCCAAAAACGCCTCTTCAAAGACGCCGGGCTCGGCCCGCGAGCCCACCGCGACGGACGCGTTGAGAAACCGCGGCGCGGGCCAGCCGCGGCGCACGACCATGATATGCGCCATGCCGCCGAGGCCGCAGCCGAGCGGATTGGTGACGCCCTGCACCGCCGCCGCGGCGACGGCCGCCTCGAGCGCGGTCCCGCCCCCGGCGAAGATCCGCTCGCCGGTTTCCGCGGCCGGCGGCTCCGGACACGCAATCGCTCCCGTGCGCATCGATGCCTCCTAATCGAGCCTGAGGCTCGGGTCGAAAATGTCCCGCAGTTGATCGCCGACGACGTTCACGCACAGCAGCGTGGCGCCGAGTACCACGCCCGGCAGCACACCGACCCACCAGTTGCTCTGCAGATATCCGCGGGCGGTCTCCAGCATGCTGCCCCATTCGGGGGTGGGCGGCTGCGCGCCGAGCCCGAGAAAGCTCAGCGACGCCCCGATCAGAATCGCGGCGCCGTAGCCGAGCGTGGCTAGGACGAGGACGACGTGCCGGATGTTCGGCAAGAGATGCCGCCACATGATCCAGGTGCCGGAGCCTCCCGCGGCGCGCGACGCCTCGATGTACAGGTTGCTCTTCGTGCCGAGGGTCGCCGCTCTGACGACGCGACCCGCCCCCGGCGTCTGGCCGATCCCGACCGCCACCATCGCGTGGGTCAATCCCGGCCCGAGCAGCGTGACCACGATGAGCGCGAGCAGAATGCCCGGAAACGCCATCAGCACGTCGACGGCGCGCATAAGGATGTTGTCGTAGGCGCCCCCGTAGTAGGCGGTCGTCACGCCGATGAGCGTGCCGGCCGTGATGCTGATCGCCGTCGCCAGCACGGCATACCCGAGCGAGATGCGGGCGCCGTACACTACGCGGCTCGCGATGTCGCGCCCGAACTCGTCCGTCCCGAACGGATGCGCCGCGGACGGCGACGCGAGCACTGCCTCGGGGCTCATCTGGACCGGGTCGTACCGGGCCACCGGTCCGGGCACGGCCGCGACCGCGACGATCGCCGCGAGAAAGACAAACGCCGCGCGGCTCGCGCCGTTGGCGCGCCGCAGCAACCGGGCCCATCGAGGCGCGGCGGCCGTCACGAGTACCGGATGCGCGGGTCGAGCCACGCATACATGATGTCCGTGGCGAGATTCACGAGTGTGTAGATCACGGCGATCAGGAGCACCACGCCCTGCACCACGGGGAAATCCCTCTGCAAGATGCCGTCGACCACGAGCCGGCCGACGCCGTCCCGCGCGAAGACGGTCTCGGTCACGATTGCCCCGCTGAGCAGCGTGCCGAACTGGACCGATCCCAGCGTCACGGTTGGCAAGAGCGCGTTGCGGAGGGCGTGCCGGACGACGACGGTCCGTTCACGCAGGCCCTTCGCCCGTGCCACGCCGACGTAGTCTTTCCGGAGCACTTCCAGCATCGAGCTGCGGAGCAGCCGCGCGAGCGCGCCGGCCGGGTACCATCCCAGGGTCAGCGCCGGCAGCACCAGCGCGCGCAGCCCCGCCTGCCCGCTGGTCGGCAGCCAGCCGAGCTGCACGGCGAAGACCACGATCAACAGGATCCCCGTCCAGAACGACGGCAGCGAAATACCGACGACGGCGAAGGCGGTCACCGAGGTGTCGAGCCAGCCGCCGCGGCGAACGGACGCCAGCACGCCGGCCGGGACTCCGACGAGCAGCCCGAAGACCATCGCCGCGACCGCGAGCGACAGCGTTGAGGGCAGCGCGGCACGCAGGCTGTCGCTGATCGGCCGGCCCGAGCGCAGGGAACGACCCAGGTCCCCCGCGGCGAACCGCCGCGCGTCGTCCGCGAGCTGCACGTAGAGCGGCCGGTCGAGCCCGAGGCTGTGCCGGATGATCCGCAGCTGCTCCGCCGACACCGGCGCGTCGCCCACCATCAGCTGCGCCGGGTCGCCCGGGACGAGATGGATCATCACCGACACCAACACCAGGACCCCTGCGACCACGAACGCGCTGTGGAGCAGCCTGTAGCCGAGAAACGACCCCATCCCGGCCCGTCAGCCGGGCCGTTCGCCTGTTCGCGCGGCCGCGGACCTCACGGCGCGAGCGACGTGTCGTAGAGGAACGGGAAGAAGCCCGTCGCGTCGAAGCGCAGCCCCTGGACCTTGGCCGACTCGAGTGAAACGTTGTCCCGAGTCGTGATCGGCAGCATGTACGCCTTGTCCATCGCGTAGCGCAGCGCCTCCGCGTAGATCTGCTTGCGCTTCGCCGTGTTGACCTCGGTCGCACCCTCGTCGAACAGCCGGTCCAGCATCGGATCCCTGGCGAACGAGAAGTTGAAGCCGCCGCCCCCGGCGTTCCGCGAGTGCAGGAACGCCGACAGCACATCCGGATCGGTGCGCGCGCCCGGCAGCGGCGAAAGGTTGGATTGGCCCTTCCGCTGATTTTCGTTCACGGTCAGCGCGTCGTAGATCCCGATCTTGACGTCCATCCCGATGCCGCGGAGCTCGGACTGCACGAGCTCCGGGATGCCGTGCTCCCAGGCGTTGAACACGAGCGCGAGCCGCTGGCCGCCCTTCACCCGCACGCCGTCCGGACCGAGTTTCCAGCCGGCGGCGTCCAGGAGCGCCTTCGCCTTCGCCGGATCGTAGCGGTAGATCTCGGAGCCTTTGTCGTAGCCCCAGGTGACGGGACTGAGCATCGTAAAGGCGGGCCGGTAGGCGCCGTACTGCTGGAACGGCCCGTAGACCACGCGAGCGATGAGATCGCGGTTGATGCCCAACTCCATCGCCTGGCGGACGGCGAGATCGTCCGTCGGCGCCTTCGTGATATTGATCGCCCAGTTGTACGGCGAGCCGGGCGCAAGGCCGATGATCGGCCGGAACCGCGCGTCGCGGGCCAGCCGCTGGAAATCCTGCGGCGATACCGCGGTGGTCACCTGCAGCTCACCGCTCTGCAGCGCGCCGACGCGGGTGGACGGCTCGGGAATGATGCGAAACGTCACCCGGTCGAGGTAGGCCGGGCCCTGGTGCGTGAACATCGACGGCGCCCAGTTGTAGCCGGGGTTGCGCTCCAGCGTTACGTGGTCGTTCGGCACCCACTCTACGAAGCGGAACGGTCCGGTGCCGACCGGCTGGCGGCCGAAGTCCTGGTCCCCGGCCTTGCGGACGCCGGCGGGTGAGACCATGCGGTAGAAGAGGCTCGCCGCATCCATGAACGGCGCCCACGGCGACTTGAGGTGGATGCGCACGGTCGCCGGGTTCACGACATCGGCCGACTCGTAGAATCCGACCGCGCAGCCGCCGCAGCGGGCGCCGAGCGCCGGGTTGTGCGTGCGGTCGAAATTGAACTTCACCGCGGCCGCGTCGAAGGGCGTGCCGTCTTGGAAGCGCACGCCCGGCCGGAGATGAAACGTGTATGTCTTGCCGTCCGGCGACACCTCCCACGAGGTCGCAAGCCACGGCTTGAACGCGTTGTCCTTCGGATCGCGGACGAGGAGCGGGTCGAAGATCTGGAAGAAGACGATCTGCGCCGTCCGCAGCCCGGAGAGGTTCGGGTCGATCCGGTCCGGACTTCCGTCGAGCGCGTAGACGAGCGACCCGCCCCGCTGCGGCCCCGCAGCGGTGAACCCGACCTGTGGAAGACTCAAGACCGCCAACGCCACGAGCAGAAGCCACGTTCGCCGCATCGTCGCCCCCTGTACCCTCGCTGTGTGTGTGCGCGTTCCCAATTACTTACAACGTCGTGGTGTGCGCGGCCTTTTTTGGGCCGGACGGTCTTCCGAGGACAGCGATCGGCCGCTATTGTATCTGAACACTGATATTCGTCGTGGCCGACCGTCCGACCACCGCCCTCGGGAGGCGCTCATGCCGGTAGAACAGCTTGGTTTTCGAGGTTTTCGCACGATTCGGCGTCCATCGCCCGACGTGATCCGGCGCCTCGCCCAGTTTGCGCCGCCCGACCTCTCGGACGTAATGCACGCGTCGCATACGGTCCATCCGAGCATCCACCCGATCTATCCGCTGCGGCGCAGGATCGCCGGGCCGGCCGTGACCGTGGCGGTTCCGCGCGGCGGGTTCAACGTCATCAAGTTCGGGATGCAGCAGACGCAGCCGGGCGACGTGATGGTGGTCAACGCATGGGGAATCGACGCCTACGCGGTCTGGGGCGGCAACGTCAGCAAAGGGATGCGGCGCCGAGGCGTCGCGGGCGTGATCATCGACGGCGCGGCGCGCGATCCGGACGAGGCCGAGGCCGTCGACTTTCCCGTCTTCGCCCGCCACCAGGCGACGGCGACTCCGCCGCTCGACGGGCCCGGAGAGGTGAACGTTCCGGTCGCGTGCGGCGGGGTGGTGGTGCATCCCGGCGACATCGTGGTGGCCGACGCCAACGGCATCGCCGTCATCCCGGCGGCCGCCGCGGAGTGGGTGTTGGGGCAGGTCCAGGACCTCAAGCAGCGCCACGCGCGTGTTCAGCCGGTGCTGGAGCGCGGCGAGGTCACCGCGATCGACGGCATCATCGAGGGGCTGCGGAAGCAGGGCTTCGCGATCGACGGCGGCGCGCCCGACTAGCAGGGCCGGCGATAGGAACGCGCGCCGATGCCACAGAAAGCCGCGAGACCGACGACAACGCGCGTGACTGAAGATGGCGAAAGGGGGCATTTCTCGATGCTCGCACCACACGGATCGGGATGGCGCTCCGCGCTGGCGGCGATCGCGGCCGTTCTCGTAGCCTCGGCCGTCGCCGTAGGGGCCCCGGCGGCCCCCACGCCGGGAGGCACGTTGACCCTCGGAATTCGCCAGGAGCCGAGCACCACCGATCCGCACGCGTCCGCCAACGGAGTGTCGCAGCGGGTGCTCGCGCACCTGTACGACGGACTCGTGTACATGACCCCGGACGGCGCGTACCATCCGTGGCTGGCCACCAAGTGGACGATCGCCCCGGATGGCAAAACCTACACGCTGACGCTCCGCACGGGGGTGAAGTTCCACGACGGCACGCCGTTCAACGCCGCGGCCGTCAAGGTGAGCCTCGATCGTATCGTCGACCCGGCGACACGATCCACGTCCGCCATCTCCGCGATCGGCCCGTACGCCTCGAGCGAGGTTATCGACGCGTCCACGATTCGCGTGCATCTCAGGGAGCCGTACAGTCCCTTCCTCAACGCGCTGAGCCAGCCGTGGCTGGGCATCGTCTCACCGACGGCGGTCAAGAGTTGGGGCCGGGATTTCGCGCAGCATCCGGTGGGCACGGGGCCGTTCAAATTCGTCGAGATGGTCGCGCAAGACCACATCACGATGGTGCGCAACCCCGACTACGCCTGGCCGCCCTCGGCCGGGAAGGCCCACTCCGGCCCGGCGTATCTGGAGCGGCTCGTGGTCCGCACGGTCCCTGAAGATTCGACCCGGCTCGCGACCCTGCAGAACGGCGAAACAAATCTCATCGAGCCGCTGCCCGAGCAGAGCGTGGCGCAGGTCCAGGGCGACCCCAACCTCTACGTCCTGAAACAGCTCGAGACCGGCGCCGGGCGCGTGGTGCTGATCAACAGCCAGCGCGCGCCGACGAACGACGTGCGCGTCCGCCGGGCGATCGAGTTCGGGGTCGATACCGCCACCCTGGTAAAGACGCTCTACTACGGGCAGCACGTCGTGGGACGAGGTCCGGTGTCCCCGCCGATGGCCGGCTACGACAAGAGCCTCGAGAAGATCTATACGTATGACCCGGCGAAGGCCCGGCAGATCCTCGAGGAGGCCGGATGGCGGCCCGGTCCCGGCGGCGTCCGGACCAAGGACGGGCAGCCGCTGCGGATGAGCCTCTATATCATCCCGAATATCGGCTCCGAGCCGACGGCGGAGTACCTCCAGTCCCAACTCCGGCAGGTGGGCATCGATCTCGAGATCAAAGCGCTCGCCCGCGCGGCGTGGTACGAGGGGATCAACAAGGGCGACCACAATATGACGCTCGCGTTCTTCATCTGGCCGGATCCGGACATGCTGCGCACCCTCTACTACTCGACCAACATCCCGTTCAACTGGTTCCACTACAACAATCCCGACGTGGACCGGATGCTGCTCCAGGCGAGCCGTCTCGCCGACATGGGCGCGCGGATTCGCCTCTACCGGCAGGTCATGCGGAAGGTCATGGACGATGCGCTGCCCCTGACCCTGTATTACGAGAACAACATCCTGGGGGCACGCCGCACGCTGCAGGGCGTGAAGTTCGACGCGGTGGGATATCCGTTGTTCTATGACGCCTACATCACCCGGTGACCTGCCCGCCCGTGCGCGATGACGTCGTACACGGCACGGCGGGTGCTGTCCACGCTGCCGGTGCTCGCCGGGATCACGGCGTTCGTGTTCTTGATGCTGCACCTCGTGCCCGGAGATCCGGTGGTGCTGCTGTTGGGGGAGGGCGGCGTCGCCTCCCCCGAAGCGATGAACGCACTGCGCCATGAGCTCGGACTGACCGACCCTCTCCCGGTACAGTTTGTCCGCTACGCCGGCGACATGGCCCGCGGCGATTGGGGCCGGTCGATTCGCTTCAACCGGCCGGTGTTGGCACTCCTGATCGAAAACGCGCGGTACACGATCGAGCTCGCCGCCGCGGCGCTCGTGATCGCGGTGGCCGCCGGCGTGCCCCTCGGGATCCTCGCGGCGGTGCAGCGCACGCGGTGGGGAGACAGCGCGGCGATGTTCGTGTCGCTCGTCGGCGTGTCGATGCCCAGCTTCTGGCTTGGGGCGCTGCTGATCTTCGTGTTCTCGCTGCACTTCCGATGGTTCCCCGCGATCGGCCAGGGCGGGCCGAACCGCCTCGTGCTCCCGGGCATCGCGCTCGCCTTCGCGCCCATGGCAAGCCTCGCCCGCCTCGTCCGAAGCAGCCTCCTGGAAACCTTCGGCGAGGACTACGTGCGCACGGCGCGGGCGAAAGGCATGGCCGAACCCGCGGTCGTGATGCGGCATGCCTTTCGCAACGCGTTGATCCCGGTCATCACGTTCTTCGGCCTCGAGCTGGGGCGCCTGCTGGCCGGCGCGTTCGTCGTCGAGACGGTATTTTCGCGGATCGGACTGGGGCGGACGATCGTCAACGCGATCCTGAACAAGGACTTTCCGGTGGTCCAGGGCGCGGTGCTGTTCGTCGCGGTGCTGTACGTCGCCGTCAATCTGGCCGTCGACCTGTCATACGCGGTGCTCGACCCGCGCGTTCGCTTCGAGTGATCGCAGCGGCGTCTCCCGGGACGCGCGCGACCGCGTGGCGGCGCATCCGCCGGCATCCCCACATGGTGGCCGGCGGCTCGGTCTTCCTGGCCCTCGTGCTGATCGCCGTCCTGGCGCCGATCGTCGCCGGCGCGGACCTCTACCAGATGCGGCCGCAGGACGCGCTGTGGCCGCCGTCGCGGCAGCATTGGTTCGGCACCGACGAGTTCGGTCGGGATCTCTTCACGCGCGTCGTGCACGGGGCACGGCTGTCGCTCAGCGTCGGCTTGGTGGCGGTCGGCATCTCCTGCGCGACCGGCGTCGTCGTCGGCCTGGCGTCGGGATACTACGGCGGCTTTCTGGACCTGGGCCTGATGCGCCTGGTGGATCTGATGCTCGCGTTTCCGGGCATCCTGCTCGCCCTGGCGATCGTCGCGATACTCGGCCCCGGGCTGACCAATGCGATGATCGCCGTCGGCATCACCGGCATCCCGTCGTACGCGCGCGTGGTCCGGGGCGCGGTACTTCAGGCCAAGGCGTACCCCTATGTCGAAGCCGCCCGTGCGGTTGGAGTCCCCTCGCCGGTGATTCTCGTCCGCCACCTGCTGCCGAACGTGGCGGCGCCGATCATCGTCCTCTCGACGCTGAACATGGCCGCGGCGATCCTCACCGCGGCGTCGCTGAGTTTCCTGGGCCTCGGCGCGCAGCCGCCGCAGCCGGAGTGGGGCGCCCTGCTCAATGCCGGACGGAACTGGCTGCAGCGCGCCTGGTGGTTGACGACCTTTCCCGGGCTCGCCATCATGGTCACCGTGCTGGCGATCAATACGCTGGGCGACGGGCTGCGAGACGTTCTCGATCCTCGGCTGAGAGGCTAGGCCCGGCTTACCGCCGTCCCTTCGTCGCTCGCCCCCGGCGCGTGGGTGCCCCGCCCGCCATCGTGATCGACATGGGCTTGGCGCCCTCCAAGAGCTGGCGCTGCGCCTGCTGCACGTAGGGGGCGATGTCGCCGTCGAAGCACGCCACCGGGACCAGGGCTGTTGGATTGCCCTGCAGGCCCTCCGCCGCGTCCCCGTAGCAGAGGCAGATGCCGCGGTCGGCGGGGTCGTAATAGATGTAACCGGGCCAGTGGAACGTGGTGCCGCGTTCGATCGCCCCGGACAGACGGACTCCCGGCCGGCGCGCCGATCGGGGATAGAAACGGGTAATCGCGGCGCCCCACATGGAGTTCGCCGCCTGGCCTTCGAGCGGCAGCAGGCGGGCAAACGCCCGGGACGCCTTGGGGTACTCGTCCTCGAGCAGCGTCGCGGTGAGGCGCGCGCCGCCGAACTGCACCTCGAGCTTGCGCCCGCGGCGGGCCCGATACCGGAACGGCGTCGTCTGGTCGGCAGCGCGGCGGAATCGAATCCGCTTGGTGCCGCTGAGCCGCAACGCATCGCCTTTTTTCGCCCACTCGCTGAAATCGGGTTCCAGTTCCGCAAGCGGAGTGACTTTGAAGAACCCTTGCGTGGCGGCAAACGCGGCCTCGCCGATGCAAAACGCTATCTCCTTGATCGGAGGATAGAAGACCACGGACCCCGGATGCTGAAAAAACGTGGCGCTTTCGAGGTCGAGCTCGCCGACGGGCGCCTCGTCCAACATCCGGAACATGTCTCCCGAGACCTGCGCGTGGACGGCGCGGCCCTCGAAAGGCAGCGCCTCCCAGACGGCCTGCGAGGTCTTGGGGGCCTTCTCTTCGTTCAACAGTGCCCGGCATACCGCGCCGTCGAGTTCGATCTCCATGAACCTCATCCGTTGGGTCCCCCTTGAGGATCTTCGGTAAGTGCGCTGTCCATCGAGGTGCGTTCGCCGCCGGCCGGAGACTCTCCCTACGGCGCTATTTGTCCGGCCGGGGGTGGGTCTCGCGCCGCCACTCCAGGAAGCGCCGTTCCATCTCCGGCCCCATCGGATAAAGGCCCTCGAGCGGCGCGCCGCGCGACAGCATCAGGCGGATGTACTCTTCCCGATCTTCGTGCAGGAGGACTTCGTCCACCACGTCCTCGACCATGGCGCGTGGAATCACGACGACCCCGTCGTCGTCCCCGGCCATGATGTCGCCCGGGCAGACCAACACCCCCGCGCATCCGATCGGCACGTTGTAGTCCACGTTGAACACGCTGCCGCCGGGGCTCACGCATCCCCTGCAGAAGATCGGCACACCCTTCTCGGCCAGGCGGGGCGAGTCGCGAACGCACATGTCGGAGACGATGCCGGCCGCACCCTTCATCTTAATGCGCAGCGTCAGGAGGTCTCCGAACAGCCCTTCGTTGGCGGCGCCGCCGCCGTCCAGCACCACGACGTCGCCCGGCTGGACGGCCTCGATCGCCTCGTCGGGATGGCCCGGGAACAGCGTCCCCGGAGCGTAGGCGATCGGCTGGAGGTCGTCGCGGCCGGGCACGCTTCTGATCGTGAGCGCCGGCCCGACGGCCCTCATTCCGGGAAACAGCGGCCGCAGCGGCATCCAGATATTCGTGATGCCCTTCTTCCGCCTAAAGATCGTGGTGAGCGTGGCGGTGCTCGCTCGGCGCAGCGGCGCCAGCGTCTCTGCGCGCGGGCGCGGGAAATCCGGACCGTGCATCGGCGCCGCCCCCGCGCCTACGTCGCCGGGAGGGCCGCCGAGATCTCGGCGCCGTGAACGAAGGTGTTGGGCGCCCCGCCCGTGTGCATGAACACGACCGTGTCCGGCGGCCGGACCGCGCCGGTCCGGACCGCGTGGGCGAGCGCGGCCCACGCCTTGCCCGTATAGATCGGGTCCAGCAGCAGTCCTTCGGTGCGCGCGGCCAGCGTGACGGCGGCCAGGCTGTCGGCGGTGGGAATGCCGTAGCCGGCCCCGACGTGCGCGTCGGTGATGTCGATCTCGTCGTCGCGCACCGACGGCGTCATGCCGAGGAGGTCCTCCGCCGCGCGAATCTGGTCGCGAATGCGGCGGTGCATCTCGCCGGCCGCGGTGTTGACGGAAACGCCGAGCACCGGCGCCGAGACGCCCGCCGCGCGCAGGCCCAGCAGCAGGCCGGCGTAGGTGCCGCCGGACCCGACGGCCAGCACGATACGATCGCAGCCGCCCCCGCGTTCCCGGAGCTGCGCGGCGAGTTCTTCCGCGGCCGGAACATACGCGGCGGTGGCGAGACCGGCGGAGAACGCGGCCAGATGAATCAGATACGGGCGCCGCCCGCACCGCCGGAGCTCCTGCTCCAGGTCGCGCATCGTGGCGATGGTCGTATCCGCGTACGGGTCCTCGGTGTCGAGATAGACGATGCGTTCCGCGAATAGCCGCATCAGGAGGAGGTTGCCTTCGGACGGCAGATCCGCCCGGCCGCGCACCAGCAGCACCGGCCGCAGACCGAAGCGGCGCGCGCCCGCCGACACGATGCGCAGGAAGTTGGAGTGCGCGCTCGCCGTGGTGACGATCGTATCGGCCCCCTGGGCGAGCGCCTCGCCGAAGAGGAACTCGAGCTTGCGCACCTTGTTGCCGCCGAGCGCGAGATCCGTGAGGTCCTCCCGCTTGACCAGGAGGCGCCGCACGCCGAGCGCCGCCGCGAGGCGCGGCGCGTCCTCGAGCGGGGTCGGCGCCCGCACGAGGGACACCCGCGGCAGGCGGTCCAGTCCCCGCATCGTCGCCCCTCGCCCGCCGCCCACGCTACCGGCGGACGGTGACCGACTCGAACGTCGGGTAGTTCGGGGTCAGGACGAACCCTTCAACCCCCCCGCGCAGCGCGTACGTCTGGATCAGCTCCACCGGGTAGACGCCGACGGCCTGGTCCCAAATGATCTCGCACGCCTGCGCGTAGAGGAGCTTGCGCCGGGCCTGGTCGACCGTCTCGACCGCGCCGTTCAGGATCTGGTCGAGCTGCGGGTTGGCGTAGCCGTTCCGGTTGGCCTGGGTCGTGTACAGGCGCCGCAGCACAAAGTCGGCGTCGCCTGTCGCATCGCCGTTGGACTGGAAGTTCAGGTCCCAGTCGAGTTTGAGCAGCTTGTCCAGCCACTGCGGACGTTCCGCCTGGCCGTCGCGCACCCTGATCCCGACCGCGTTCCAGTACGAGAAGAGTGCCTGGGCCAGCTCGCGGTCCTGGGGGCCGGAGTCCGGGTTCCAGATCATGGTGCACTCGAACCCGGACGGACGCCCGGCCGCGGCGAGCAGCTGTTTCGCCTTCGCCGGGTCGTAGGCAAACGGCCGCTGCGGAGCGTACCCAAAGGCCGTCGAGGGGATCGGGGCGCTCATTCGCCGGCCGATGCCCTTCATCAGCGTCTTGACGATGGTGTCGACGTCGAGCGCGTAGGCCATGGCCTGGCGCACCCGGGCGTCCGGAAACGGGGCGCGCTTGCAGTTCATCCAGACCATGTAGTAGCGGAAGGACGGAGTGCTCATCAGGCGGATGTCTTTGTGCCCCTGAAGCGCCGCGATCTGGTCGGGGGGCAGCCCGAAGGTCAGATCGATCTCCCCGGTGATGAGGGCGGTGACACGGGCCGCCACCTCCGGAATGTCTTTGAACCGCAGGGTCCGGACCCCAGGCGCCGGTCCCCAGTAGCCGGGGTTGGCCTCGAGCACCAACTCGGCGTCCGGCTGATACGAAACGACGCGGAAAGGGCCCGAGCCGAACGGCTTCGTGAAGAACCCCGGCTGATCCATCTTGGCCGCGGGGGCGATCGAGAGCAGCGAGACGTTGGGCAGCATCGCGCCGAACGGCGTCTTCGTCTTGATGCGGACGGTGGTGTCACTCGGGGCATCGACCGTATCCAGGGCGACCCAGAGCGGCGCGTAGGGTCCCTTCAGCGCCACGAGACGCTGCAGCGACGCCTTGACGTCGTTCGCGGTCAGCGCCGTGCCGTCCTGGAATTTCACGCCCGGCCGGAGCGTGAACACCCACGTCAGCGGATCAGGCGTCTCCCACTTCGTCGCCAGCGACGGAAGGTAAGTGGCCGACCGGGGGCTGCGGACGGCGAGCGTATCGAAGATGCCGGCGGTCGCGGTCCTGAGCGACTCTTCCGCGGCCTGCGTGCCGAGGGGATCGAGCCCCACGATCCTTGCCGGCAGCGACACGGTCAAAGTGCCGGCGGGCACCCTCGACGGCGGCGCGGCGGACGCCGGCAGACTCCACCGCGTGCCCATGCCGAGGACTCCGCCTGCGACCGCCGCGGTGCCCTGCAGCCATGCGCGGCGCGTCATCGCACCCCTCTTGCCACCGCTCGGAGATGTGTCCATGACCGATCATCTCCCCCCAGAAACGTCGCTTCCCGCGTGAAACGCTTCGCCGGTTACCGCGATGCCGCCTTTGGGTTCAGATACTCGTTGAGCTGATCGCCGAACAGGCCGACGGCCAGGATTACGAGGCTGAGCGCGATCCCCGGGATCGTCGAGATCCACCACGCGGTGCTGAGGTAGTTGCGCCCGTTGGCAATGATGAGGCCCCAGGACGGATGGCCGGGCGGCGTCCCGAGCCCGAGGAAACTGAGCGAGGCTTCGGCCAGGATCACCAGCCCGAGTTCCACGGTCGCCACCACTACGAGCGGCGTGACGGTGAGCGGCACGATGTGCCGGCTCATGATCCGCCGGGTGCTCGCGCCGGTGGCCCTGGCCGCGGTGACAAACTCCCGCTCCCGCATCGCGAGCGTGGTGGCGCGCGTCACCCGAGCGAAGGTCACCCAGCGGGTCACCGACAAGGTAATGATGACGTTGGTGACACTCCGTCCGAGCACGGCCGCGATCAGGATCGCCAGCAACAGCGAGGGGAACGCGAGTTGGAGATCGGCAAGCCGCATGAGGACGCCGTCGACGGCCCCGCCGAAGTAGCCCGCGGGCACCCCCGTCGCGAGCCCGATGACCCCGGCGACCGCCACGGTCGCGACCCCGACGAGCAGCGAGATGCGGGCGCCCTGGAGGACCTGCGCGACGAGGTCTTTGCCGACCTGATCCGTGCCCAGCCACGCGCGCCTGCCGTCGTGCAGCACGGCTCCGGGCGGCCGGGTCCGGTCGGCGAGCCGGACGGTCACCGGGTCGTACGGCACCAGGATCGGGCCCACCACGGCGATCACGACGAAGAGCGCGACCGGAACACCCCACGCCGCCAGGCGCCGTGCCCGGCGCTGCTGACGGCGGCGCTGTCCCGCCTGCCAGGTCGCTTCACCGGAACGCCCGCCGGCGGCCCGCGCCGCCCCCGCGGCCCCGACCCGGGCCGTCATCGATAACGGATCCGGGGATCGAGGTACGCGTAGCTGAGATCGACGACCAGATTCACCGCGATGAATCCCACGGTGATGAACAGCACCGCCGCCTGCACGATCGGGTAGTCGCGGTTGCTGATCGCATCGACCAGTAGACGGCCCACGCCGGCCCAGCCGAACACGGTCTCGACGATCACGGCTCCCGCGAGCAGCGATCCCAGCTGCAGGCCGACGACCGTCACCACCGGGATCAACATGTTCGGCAGCGCATGCCGGTTGATCACCCGCCGGACGGGCAGGCCCTTCGCGTAGGCGGAGCGGACGTACTCCTCGTCGAGCACGTCGAGCAGCCCGCTGCGCACTAGACGCGTCAGCACGCCGACGAGCAGCAGGGCGAGCGTCGCCGCCGGCAGGGCGAGATGCTCGAGGCCGCCGGTCCCGGCGCTCGGGAACCACCGCAGGCCCCGCGCGAAAATCAGGATGAACATGATGCCGAGCCAAAAGTTGGGTACCGACTGCCCGATGAGCGAGACCACCGCGACGGCGCGGTCGAGGATCGACTGCCGGTGGAGCGCGGCGACGATCCCGAGTGGCATACTCGCCGCCACGCCGAGCACCATCGCGCTCGCGGCGAGCGTGGCCGTCGCCGGCACGCGCTGCGCCACCGCGGCCGCGGCGGGAACCTCGAGACGGAGCGAGTTGCCGAAGCGCAGCGCCGCCGCCTGGCCGAGGTAGCGCACGTACTGCGCCGCGAGCGGCTGGTCGAGTCCGAGGCGGTGCCGCAGGGCTTCGACGTCCGCGCGCGTCCCTTCGGCCCCGACCATCAGCTGCGCCGGATCGCCCGGGATCAGGCGCACCACCACAAAAACGATCGTGACGGCGCCCCAGACGACGAACACCGAGTAGGCAAGCCGCTTGACAAGATACGCGCCCACCCGCGTGCCCCTACTCTTTCAACACCAGATAGACGATCACGGTGAGGGCCTCGCCCGGACCGAGTTCGCCCGCGAGACGGAGCCACCCGCCGAAGTGCGAAACGCGCCCGAACGTCACCCCGAGCCCGGCGCGCAGCGGCACCGCCGTCCCTTCGTCCGCCCACCGCATCCCGTCGGGTGAGATCTGCACCCGCGCCGCGGCCTCCGTCCGCAGCGTGCCGGGCTCGAGCGTCCGGACAAAGAAGATCGCTTCCGAGGCCCACGCGGCCTCATAAGGCTCGGTCGAGAACGCCCCGGCCCACCGCACGTTGCGCTCGACGACCGCGGTGTGGCCGCGGTGGATCACGCGTCCACCTCCGCCGACAAAACGACCGAGTCGAGGTAGAGGAACGCCCGCACATCGCCGTCCGCCTCGACCCACACGAAGGGGTTCAGCATGCACGAGAGGTTCGGCATCGCCGCAAACCGCATCGGCGCGATCCCGGCCGGATCGAACTCACGGTCGTTGCACCGGAAGGCCGTGAAGCTCATCGACGCGAGATCGAAGCCGATCTTCACGTAGTACCAGTTGTGCTTGGTGGCGATTTCGTTGTAGCACAGCTGCTGGCCGCCGTCCGGCACGTCTTCCCAGCCCGACGGCGCGAGGTGGAAGTGCGACCGCGTCTTGCCGCTGCCGCCGATGTCGCGCAGCGGTTCGACGACGCGCTTGAACTGCCACTTTTCCATCCGCCGCCCCTCCAGCGCGTTGAGGTAGCGGAGATGCGGCATGACCCGCTCGCGGGGCGGGGCGGCGCGGTCACCGGCCTGAAGGTCGAACGCGAAGCCGAACGCCCGGACCTCCGTTTCCAGCAGTGCGAGCGCCGAGGCTTCGGGCTTGAACGTAAAGGCGAACTCGATCTGGATCGGCCCGGCGTACCGCCACGTGAGGCGCTTGATCGCGACCGCGAGGCTGCCCGCCGCCGGCCGGGTCGCCAGTTTGAGGGCGTAGGCGCCGTCGACGCCCCCGACCGACCCGGTGTCCCACATCGGGATCGTGCTGAGCATCGGCGGACGCAGATCCCGGTAGTCCGGCAGCATCGTGTCGAGCGACCCTTCGTAGTTGCCGATGTGGCCGCCCCAGCCGTTGAATCCGTAGTCGAAATCGTCGAAGCACAGGATCCGCGACAGCGGGCTGAAGCGGCTGAGGCGCGGGTCGGCGGGGACAACCGGCGCGCGCACCGGCCGGGCCGCCCTTCGGCGCGATCTCATGGGAAGCATCCTCCTTCGGCGGCCCTACGTCGCCGCGTAGAAGGCGAGCGCGTCCGGATCCAGCTCGAGTCCGAGGCCCGGCCCCTGCGGCACCGGCACCCGGCCGTCGTCGAGCTGGGCGGGGCCGCCCAACGCGGTCACCGCCAGGCGTTCGCGGAGCGGGTTGGCGGTGTACATGCACTCGTAGGTCAGGAAGTTCGGCGCCGCGGCGGCGAGTTGCAGGGTCGCCGCCACACAGACGATCGACGAGAACCCGACGTGGGGCGCGTAGGCGACGTGGTGCGTCGCGGCCAGTTCCGTGATCTTCCTCGTCTCGCTGATGCCGCCGGCCCGCGCCACGTCGGGCTGGATCACGTCTACCGCGTCCGCCGCGAGCACGTCGCGCACGCCGAAGCGCGTGAACTCGCCCTCGCCGGCCGCCAGGCGCATCGTCGTCGCCGCGCGGATGCGGCGGTACCCTTCCAGATCATCGGGAGGCACCGGCTCCTCGAACCACGTGATTCGACAGTCGTCGATGCGCCGGATCAAGTCGATCGCCTCTGCCGCCCGGTACGCGCCGTTCGCGTCGACCATCAGGTCGACCGCGTCGCCCACGGCGCGGCGGACGCCGCGGATGACGGCGGCGTCGCTCTCAACCCCGGTGCCGATCTTGACCTTCAGGGCGCGGAAGCCGCGTGCCACCACCTCCGCAGCGTCCGCCGCCATCGCCTCGGGCTCGCGCACCATCACGGAGGATGCATAGGCGCTGAGCCGGCTCCGCACGCGCCCTCCGAGCAGCGCCGACACCGGCCGGCCCGCCGCCTTCCCTTTAAGGTCCCACAGCGCCGTGTCGACGCCGGCGATCCCTTCGACCAGCATGCCCCGGCTGTGTCCGCTGAGCGAGCGCAGGTCGCGAAACATACGCTCCCACAGCCGCTCGGTGTCCCATGGATCCTCCCCGGCCACGAGCGGCGCCAGCAGGTCGTCCACGATGGCCGCCCAGATCCGCGGCGCGTAGCGGCCGAGACATTCGCCGTAGCCCACGAGGCCGGTGTCGGACCGGACCTCGACGAGCGTCACGCCGAGTTTGGTGAACGTGGCCCGGCCGATCCGCTGGGGCGGATCGATCGTGGCGAGCAGGGGAATCGCGCGGACGGTCTCGATGTGCATCGGCGGAGCCTTCGGCCGGGAATTTTTGTCGTGATCCCGTGACTCCTTCGGTCGGGGGTGACTCGCCCACCTCCTCCCTCCGGGGACCGCGGACGAATCCATCGAAGCGCGGCGTGGACGGCGTACGGACGGCCGGAACGCAGGAGCGCGGACGGCTCAGTCCAGAAAGAAGCCCACTAACCGCGGGATGCCGGCTTGCCGGCGGACCGCGGCCGTCAAGCGGCCGGGTTGCTCGATGACGGGGCCAAGTCGATGCTGAGGCAGGGGGCCAGATGACAATGCCGTTCACACGCCGCCGGCTGGTGACCGCGATCGGCGCCGCCGGGGTGATGGTCGCCGGCGGCCGCCTGTCGAGGATCGCCGGCTCCCGGGCCACGGCGTTCGCCGCGCCGGCAGCACAGCCCGTCCCCGGCGGCACGCTCCGGATCGGACTTACCGGGGGGTGGGCGACGCTCGACCCGCCGCACTACACGAACGTTTCCGAGCGCGAGATCTTCTATTCGATCTACAGCCCGCTCTTCTCCCTGACGCCGGCCTTCACGATCGGCCCGGGCCTCGTGAGGACGTGGACGGTCTCGCCGGACGGCCTGCGCCTGACGTTTCATCTGCAGCCGGGGGTGCAATTTCACGACGGAACGCCGTGCGACGCCGCCGCGGTCAAGTTCAACATCGAACGCACCCTCGATCCCGCGACCGGCTCGGCCTTCCGGACGATTCTCGCACCGATCAAAGACGTCCGCGTGACCGGCGCCGCGACGGTGGACCTGACGCTGGCCGCGCCCTTCACTCCGCTCCTGAGCTGGTTCACGGAGGGCCCGGGCTTCATGGTATCGCCGGCGGGGGTGAAAAAGTGGGGCGCGCAGTTCGGGCAGCATCCCGCGGGCACGGGCCCCTTCGCGTTCGCGGAGTGGGTCAAAGACGACCACATCACCCTGCGGAAGTTTCCGGACTACTGGCAACAGGGCCGGCCGTACCTCAACGAGGTCGTCTATCGACCGCTGAACGACGAAACGGTGAAGATGGCGAACCTGCGGGCGGGCAGCCTCGACCTCGTCGACACCGTACCGGCCAGGGAGCAGCGCGCCATCGGCGGCGACCCGCGCTTCAAGACGATCATCTTCCCCGGCACGCGGTGGCCGATGATTCGTCTGAACAACGCGCTGCCGCCGTTCAACAACAAGGCCCTGCGGCAGGCCGTCTCGTACGCCGTGAACCGCCTGCAGATCGTGACGGCGATCTACTTCGGGCAGGCGCGTCCGGCCTACGGCCCCATCTCGCCCGTGTACCGGGACTATTACGATCCGTCCATCACCCGGGTCAGCTACCGCCACGATCCGCAAAAGGCAAGGGCCAAACTCGCCGATGGCGGCCGGCCGAACGGCTTCACGTTCACGCTGGAGATCTACGCGTCGCCGGAGCAGACCCGGCTCGCCGAGCTGATCAAGGCGCAACTGGCGGAGGTCGGCATCACCGCCAACATCCAATCCTACGAGTTGACCACGCTCCAGGCCCGCATCACGGGCAAGCGTTACGAAGCGGTCATCGGATCGTGGACGCCGCGCCCGGACATCGACGGCACGATGTACAACCACTTCAGCTCCCGCGGCAATGTGAACTCGATGACGTACCGGAACGACGAGGTGGACCGGCTGCTCGAGCAGAGCCGGGCGATTCCGAACGGACCCGGACGCGTCCGCGTCTACCGGGACATTCAGCGGCTGGTCGTGGACGATGCTCCGTGGGTCTTCCTCGTCTTCGAAAACCTGATGACCGCGACGCGCAAGGAGGTGCACGACCTCCCCGTCGTCCCCGACACGATGCTGCGGTTCGGCGCCGTGTGGATGCAGGTGTGAGCCCGCCGCGGCGATGCTCCGGTTCCTCGTCCGTCGTATAGCCGTCACGGTGCCGATGCTCCTGCTCCTGAGCATCGGCATTTTTCTGATGCTGCACTTCGCACCGGGTGACGCGGTCACGCTGCTCCTGCCGGAGGACATGCAGGCCCAGCAGGTCGCCCAAGACCTCCGGCACCAGCTGGGTCTGGATCGACCGCTGTACCTCCAGTACGAGACATGGCTCCTCCACGCGCTGGGCGGCGACCTCGGGTACTCGTACCGGTCCCGGGCCTACGTCGCGCCGGAGATCGCGGCGCGCCTGCCGGTCACCCTCGAGCTGACGGCGCTCGCGATGGGCGGGGCGGTGGCGGCGGCGCTCCCGCTGGGGGTCGCCGCGGCGCTTCGCCGGAACACCCTGGCCGACGGCCTGATCTCGGCGCTGGCGTCTCTCGGCCTCGCCATGCCGGCGTTCTGGCTCGGCCTTCTCCTGATCTTGTTCTTTGCCGTCGACCTCCACTGGCTGCCGCCGGCCGGATATGTGCCGCCGTGGCGGGACCTCGGCGCGAATCTGCGGCTCATGATCCTGCCCGCCGTGACCCTAGCGGTGCCCTACACCGCGGTGGTGCTCCGCATCGTCCGCATGAGCGTCCTCGACGTCGCGAGGGCGGAGTACGTGCAGACGGCGCGGGCGAAGGGGCTCAGGGAGCCGCGCGTCGTCGCGCGGCACATCTTGCGCGGCGCGTTTATTCCGATCATCACCGTGGTCGCTCTAGAGACCGGCCGCCTCCTCGGCGGCGCCGTCGTCACGGAAACGATCTTTACGCTGCCCGGGATCGGCCGTCTCGCGGTCGATTCGGTCCTCAGCCGGGACCTGCCGATCTTGCAGGCGGCGACGCTGTTCATGGCGCTGGCGCTGATCGGGGCGAACTTCCTCGCCGACGTGCTCTACGCGTGGGCGGACCCGCGGCTCAAGTATGAGTGATCAGGCCGGGTTCGCCGCGCGCGGCGGACGGCTCGTGGAGCGCCACAGGCTCGCCGCGCTCGGCGGAGGAATCTGCGCCGCCGCGTTCCTGGCGGCGCTCCTCGGCCCCGCGCTCGACCGGGTTTCGCCCGAGGCGGTGCACGTTTCGGTGATGCTCCAGCCGCCCTCGACCGCCTGGCCCTTGGGCACCGACGACCTGGGACGGGACATCCTGAGCCGGCTCTTGGCCGGCGGACGGATTTCGCTCGGGGTCGGACTGGCCGCCACCGCGCTGGCCGCCTGCGGGGGGGTCTCGGCGGGGCTCGTCAGCGGATACTGGGGCCGGTGGGTCGACACAGCGCTGATGCGGCTGGCGGACCTGCTGTTCGCGTTCCCGGCGATGGTGCTCGCGGTGGCCATCGTCGGCGTGCTCGGACCGAATCTCGCCAACGCCACGCTCGCGATCGCGGTGGTGGCCATGCCGAGATTCGCGCGGCTTGTCCGCGGACAGGTGCGGGTGCTCCGGGAAATGGAGTTCATCGAAGCCGCCACGGCGACCGGCGCCACCGGGATCCGCATCATGCGGCGTCACCTGCTGCCCAACCTGCTGGGGCTCGTCACGATCGAAGCCACGCTGACCGTGAGCTTTGCCATTCTGACGGAAGCGTCGCTCTCGTTCCTCGGGCTGGGCGCCCAGCCCCCGACCGCGTCCTTGGGCTCGATGCTGCGCTACGGCTACCCCTTCCTCGATCAGGCCCCGTGGATCGCCCTGGCCCCCGGGATGGCGATCATGATCACGATCCTCGGGCTCAATTTGCTCGGCGACGGCGCTCGGGACGCGCTCGACCCGCGGCTCCGTTCCTGACCGGCCGGCCGCAGCCTACTCTGCCCGGCTCAGCCGCAGCGGACGCGCGCCCTCGAGCCAGACGCGCCGGCTCGCGGCGACGACGGCCTCGAGCTGCGAGCTCACCCTGCCGATCACGGACACGTGGAGCGCGAACGAAAGGTCGGGGTGACGCCACTCCGCGCGCCCATAGGCCAGACCGATCTTCTTCATCCGCGGGTAGTAGATGAGATCGCCGGCCGCCAGCACGTGTCCCTCGTTCTCGACCGCGGTGATGCCGATGTCGTAGTCGCCTTCGGTCCGCCACGCGTCGCCCGACCACTTGACCTGCACGGCGCGGTCGCTGATCGGAAGCGCCTCCCACAGCGCCTTCGTGGTGCGCGGCGCCGCCATCTCGAGCAAGGTCACCCGCGCCGTCACGCCGTCCAGAACGAGCTCCACGTCCACGTCACCGCTCCTCTCGCCACAACGTCACCGCGCGGGCGGCCCGCGGGGATGATGGCCGGGCTGCCTCCGCCTCAGTAGTGCGCCCCGGCGTCCATCCGTACCTTGCCGGCGAACACCCGGTACACGACCACTTGGTAGACGATAATGAGGAACACACCGGGAAGCAGCCACAGTGTCGCCGCGGCGAGTCCGGCCGGCGCCGCGGCGGCGTTGGCCACGGTCAGGCTGCGCTCGGGAAACGGCTGCGACCGCAAGAGGTACGGGTAGGCGCCGATTGCCGTCGCAGTGAGCAGTGCCGCGATAATCCCGCTCGTCGCCAAAAACGCCGCGCCGTACCGGCGCCGCTGGTGCGCCCGCCGCGTCACGACAAGGCATACCGCGGCCGCGAGCGGGGCGAGCAGCCAGATCGGATAGACGCGATAGTTCCCCAGCAGCTCGGGCCGAAGCGCAAACGTCGCAACGGTCAGCACGATCGCCAGCACCAGCACGACGGTCCACAACGGCTCCGCCACGCGGTGCGCGCGCTCACCAAGCGGGCCGTCCGCTTTCAGGCACAAATAGTAGGCGCCGTGGAGCATGAGCAGCGCCACGCTGAACAGGCCCATGACGAGGGCGTACGGATTCAGCAGCCACCCGAACAGGCCCTGGAAGTACCCGTCGGCGCCGATCGGGACGCCGGTCACTACGTTGCCGGCTGCGATGCCGTAAAACAACGCGAGGAGCAGGCTGGTCACCGAAAACACGACGTCCCAGGCCCCCTGCCACAAAGGATCGGCGATATGGTGGCGAAATTCGAGCGCGACGCCGCGGCCCATCAGCAGCCACAGAACGACCATCAACGGCAGATAGAATCCGCTGAACCCCACGGCGAAGGCGCGGGGAAAAGCGAGGAAGGTCCCGACCCCAAAGCCGAGCAACCACACCTCGTTGGCGTCCCACACCGGCCCGATCGCGTTGAGCGCCGTTCGCCGCTCGGCGTCCGTCCGCGCCACCGCCAAGTGCAGGACCCCGACGCCCAGGTCGAACCCGTCCAGGATCGCGTATGCCACGAGGAGCACGATGAGAATGACGAACCAGAACATCGCCATCAGCGCACCGCCGCCGCGGACGACGGCTCGTCGGGCCCGCGCAGCACGAGCAGTATCGCCAGGAAAACGGCGAGGACGCCGAGCAGGGCGTACGTGCCGGCGAATCCCAGGACGGTAAAGATCGTCTCTCCGGCTTCGACGGTGGGCGAGCCGCCCGCGGCCGTCCGCAGCAGGCCGTACACCAGCCACGGCTGGCGGCCGACCTCGGTCACAACCCAGCCGGCCTCATTCGCGATATAGGGGAACGGAAGCAACAGCATCAACACCCAGAGAAACCACCGGCTCGTGAACAAGATCCCGCGCCACCACAGCAGCACCCCGAGCAGGAGGGCGACGATGAGGATCGTCCCCAGCCCCACCATGATGTGGTAGGCGTAGTAGGTGATCTGCACGAGTGGCCAGTCCATCTCGGGGTAGTCGTTGAGACCCTTGACCTCAGCGCGCAGGTTGCCGTAGGCGAGGAAGCTCAGCGCGTCCGGCACGAAGACCGGATCCAGCAGCTTGCGCTCCGTCGTCGACGGCATCCCGATGATCGCAAGCGGCGCGCCGTACCGCGTCTCGAACAGGCCCTCCATCGCGGCGAGTTTGACCGGTTGATAGGCTGTCACGTTCCGGCTGTTCATGTCGCCGGTCGGAAACAGCTGCGTCAGCGAGAACACCACCCCCACCCCCACCCCGAGGGCGACCGAGAGCCGTCCGAACTCTACGTGGCGGCCGGCAAGCAGGTAGTACGCGCCGATCGACGCCATCACGACGGCGGCGGAGAGTACGGCGCCGTTGATCACGTGGGCGTACTGCCACCAGAGGAACGGGTTGCCGAGCATCGCGCCCAGGCTCGCGACCTGCGCCGTTCCGTCCGGCGCAAGACGATAGCCAACCGGGTGCTGCATCCAGGCGTTTGTGGCAGTGATGAACAAGCCCGACAGCCAAGCCCCGGCCGCGAGCAGCACCGTCGCGAGCCAATGTAGCCGGGGCGGGACGCGGCCTTCGCCGAACAGCACGATCCCAAGGAACGTCGACTCGAGGAAGAACGCGAATACGCCTTCGAGGCCGAGAAACTGTCCGATCACGCCTCCGGCGTAGGCCGAAAACTGCGCCCAGTTGGTGCCGAACTGAAACTCCATCGGGATCCCTGTGATCACCCCGATGGCGAAGTTGAGCGCAAAGATGCGAGTCCAGAAGCGGGCCGCCGCGCCACAGCGCGCCTCCCCCCGGATTAGGTGCAGCGTCCGGAGGACGACGATCAGCGGAGCCAGTCCCATCGTGAGGATCGGGAAGAGGTAGTGGAACATGACGGTAAACGTAAATTGAAGACGATCGGCGATCACCGCGTCTGTCATGCGGGCCCCACCCTGCTCTGACGTCGGGCCGTGCCTCACTTCATTGCGTACACCTGCCTTCCTCTACACGCCACGCGGTGTTCCGCTCCGCTTACGAACCGCTGCCGTCGAGTCCCGCATCTTGCGACACGCGATGGCCGCCTCGCTGGAACACCATGCCGGAAAAGCGGCCAACGCCGGACACGGAGTAAGGCCCGAGACCACTATTTGCGCGCATCGAACTACTATCGGTGGCCGAAGTTCTTCCCGGGGCCAGATGATCAGCGCCGGATTCCCACCCATGACGCGTGCCTCCGGTGCTTCCGCGCCGGCGATGTAGTGTCGAAGGGCCGCCTGATCGTGGGGATCGTCGCCGGATACCGGCCCGAGGAATTCGCCGCCGTCGGGGTGTCGCTCGCGGAACGTTGCGGGCGCATGGCGGGCGGTCACTTCGAGCGCGCTCTACGCCGCTCGCGCAGGGTGTACGCGAAGCGCCGGGCGGCACTTCTTGCGGCGGCCGGGACACATCTGGCCGTCCGCGTCGACATCACAGGTACCGATGCCGGAACCCAAGTGTTGATGTGGTTTCGCCGAATCCCGGTCGGCAGGCTTGCTGCGCTCGTCGAGCGTGCCGCAAGCGCCGGAGCAGGGGTATATCCGGCGACGCGTGACTTCCTCCGCCGCCCGCGCCGCGCGGGGGTACTCCTCGGGTACGGGGCGATACCGGACGGGGACATTGAGGAAGGTATCCGCCGTCTCGCCGCCGTGCTCCCGTAAACGAATTCAAGAGGTACCCTGCCGCAGCTACCTCGTCTTCGGCTGGTACACCTCAAACAGTTTGATGTTGTGTGGCGCCTTCGCGTCGGCCAGGACCGGCCTCAAAACGGGACCGATCACTGAGGCGGCGGCGTCGGCGGCCTGCTTCGACGCCCACAATACGACCAGACCGTAGTCGCCCGTTTCGTTGTCGGCGAAGAACTCGCATCGGTCGCAGCCCTGTTGCGATCGAATGGCGGGGACGATCTTGTCGGCTATCGCTTCGGCTGCCGAGCGGCTCCCCGGGCCCAAGCTGAACTGAACGAGTCTCAAATTCATCGTTGCACCTCTCAGATCGAAATACGTGCGGCTAAGCGGTCTTCTCGACCGGCGCGCCGACCAGGCTCCCCCACTCCGTCCACGACCCGTCGTAGTTGCGGACGCGAGGGTACCCGAGCAGGTACGTCAGCGTGAACCAGGTGAGCGACGAGCGCTCGCCGATGCGGCAGTAGGCGATCACCTCGTTGTCCGGGTGGACGCCGCGGCTCTCGTACAGGCGGCGAAGATCGTCGGCCTCTTTGAACGTGCCGTCCTCGCGGACATTTTGCCCCCACGGAATGTTGCGTGCGCCCGGGATGTGGCCGCCGCGCTGCGCCCCCTCCTGCGGGTAGGCCGGCATCGCGATCAGTTCGCCGCTGAACTCTTGGGGCGAACGGACGTCGACGAGCGCCACGCCGGGCGCCTCGATGCGCGCCTGCACCTGGTCGCGAAAAGCGCGGACGCTGAGATCCGGAGTTTTCGCGCGGAACAGCGCGCGCGGATACACCGGCGCATCGGTAGCCATGGGGCGGCCTTCCGCGATCCACTTCGCCCGGCCGCCGTTGAGTATGCGGACGCGGTCGACCCCGAACATCTTGCACAGCCAGAATGTGTACGCGGCGAACCAGTTGTTCTTGTCGCCGTACAGCACCAGCGTGCTGGCGTTGTCGATGCCGTAGGACCCGAGCAGATTCTCGAACTGCTCTCTGGAAATCCAGTCGCGACGGACCCGATCTTGGAGCTGGGTCTGCCAGTTGATATGCGCGGCCCCGGGAATGTGCCCCTGACCGTAGAGCGTGACGTCCTCGGAAATTTCGATCACCCGCACCGCGGGGTCTTGCAGGTGGTCGCCGAGCCAGTCCGTATCCACCAAAACCTCGGGTTGCGCGTAACCCCTCGGCATGCGCCGTTCCCCCTTCACGTGAAGAATCAATGCGCGATCCGATGCCAACGTACGAGAGACCCAGGCGCCGCGTCACCGGGGGAAGTACGTGTTTTCTGGGAGCCCGGTACGTGTTTTCCAGTGTAGGTAGCGAGCGCGGCCGGAGGTCCGGCCCGGCGGGTCAGGCCGAAGATAGGTGCAGTCCGTGCTCCACGGCCCAGACGGCCACCTGCGCGCGGGTGTTGAAGCTCAGTTTGTTGAGGATGCTCTGGACGTGACCCTCGGCCGTACGCTCGGACACCACCAAGGCCGCGGCAATCTGCCGGTTGGTCAACCCGCGCGCGACGAGCCGGGCGACCTCGCGCTCACGACCCGTGAGCGAGGAATCGGCCGGCCCTCTATCCTCCTGCCCGAGGGACGCCGGTTCTGATTTGGCCGGTGGCAGCGCGTATTCGATGGCCTGTTCCAGAGTCATCGCGCGGCCCGCGATCTGGGCCGCTTCGAATGCCCGTCCGCTCAAAGACATGCGTGCGCGATCGCCGTAGCGCTGAACCTCGGCCAGGAAGTCCGAGTCCCGCCGGGCTCGAAGCGCCTCCTGGACGGGTGCCGCCGCGGCGAACAGAACGGCGGCTCGTTCATAGTGGGCGCGCGCACATTCGACGCACGCCAGCCCCTCGAGCCCTTGAAAGACGACCCATCGGTTTTGCTCCGGAGCGCGGAGCCGGATGCTCTTCGCGTAGGCGTCCACCGCCTCGTCATACGAGCCGCGGCGCAGCATCGTGATGCCCAAGTTGCGCAGCGCGATCGAATGACGCCACCGGTCTCCAAGCGCCTCGAACAGCCGCGCGCTTTCGGCGCAGAGATCGACCGCGCGGTCGTAGTGACCGCGCTTTCGCAGGGCGACCGATAGTTGCGTTAGGGCGAACGCAAGGAGCCATCGATCACCCAGCGCGTGCGCTTGGGCGACCGCTTCTTCGAGGGGCCGGACCCCATGGTCCATCCCGGTGTCGGCGGCGATGTTGCCCTTGGCGATGCGCGCCACAATGCCAAATACCTGGTCGTCCCGGCCCGCACCGGTGAAATTCAGGTTTCCGGTCAGCTCTTCCACGCGCGGGATGTCTCCCTGCGCGAGCGCAAAGAGCATGGCCCCCCAGCGGGTCCGCCGGCTCAGCGGCTCCGCCGTCCCGCCGGCCGCGAGCGCGTCCTCCACCCACCGCCGCCCCTCGCCCCAGTGCTCGCCCATGAACCAGAACCAGGTGAGCGCACCGGTCAACCGCAGCCACCCGGCGATGTCGCCGGCCGCTTTGCTCCACGCGAGCGCCGCCCGGAGGTTGTCGTGCTCCGTCTCCATCCGGCTCAGCCACAGGTCTTGCGCGTGTCCGCGCAGTGCGTCGCCTGCGCGGTCGGCAAAGTCCAGGTACCAATCGCGATGCCGCCGCCGGATGGCCTCGGTGTCGTCGGACGCTTCGAGCCGCTCCTGGCCGTACTGGCGCACACTGTCCAGCAGCCGGTATCGGGGGTCGCCGCGACGTTGATCGAAGACGACAAGCGACTTGTCGACAAGGCGCGTCAAGAGGTCCAAGATGTCCTGCTCCGCGATGCCGGTGCCGGGGCAGACTCGTTCAGCCGCCTCCAGCGTGAACCCGCCGGCGAAGACCGCGAGCCGCCGGAACAACGTCTGTTCGCGCTCCGTCAGCAGATCGTGGCTCCAATCCAGCGTCGCGCGCAACGTCTGATGCCGGGGGAGGGTTTGCCTCGACCCCGCCGTCAACAGCCGCAACCGGTCGTCGAGCCGCGCGGCGATCTGCTCAACGGACAGCGCCGCCACGCGGGCGGCGGCAAACTCGATGGCGAGCGGCATGCCATCCAGCCGCCGGCAAATCTGCAGGATCGTCGGAGCACTGTCATCGGTAACGGTGAACTCCGGCTGCGCGAGCGCGGCCCGTTCGGTAAAGAGGCGCAGCGCATCATACCGGACCATATCCGCGGCGGATGCCGCGTGACGCGCAGCGGGAAACTGTAGCGGCGGGACACGGTACGTGATCTCCCCCGCGACTCCGAGCGCCTCCCGGCTGGTCGCGAGCACCCGAACAGTCTCGCTCGCCCGCAGCAGACGATCGGCGAGAGCCTGACACGCCGCGCGGAGGTGCTCACAGTTGTCCAAGACCAGCAGGGGGCGGCTCGTTCGCAGGTAAGCGGCCAGCGTGTCGGCTAATGGACGGCCCGGCTGCTCCGGGACGCCGAGCGCGGCCGCGACGCTGCTGGGGACGAGCGCCGGATCGGCGACCGGTGCCAGATCGACAAACCACACGCCGTCCGGGTACTGCTCAAGACATTCGGCGGCCACCCGAAGAGCCAACCTGGTCTTGCCGGCGCCTCCGGCGCCCGTGAGGGTCAGCAACGGGGCGGTCGTCAGCAGCCGTTGGACGCCGGCGATCTCCCGCTCGCGGCCGATGAAGGTCGTGAGTTGGATCGGAAGGTTGTGACGGCGCCGCGGCGGCGGGCCGACTCCGGGCCCATCCTCGCGGACAGGCCGCCCGGCCGTCCGTCGTTTCGCGCTCGGCTTCCTCGGTCGACGAGCCATCGCGCTCCCCCAAACCCGGACCGCCTGCACCGGATCAGAGGCCGGTGTTCGGTGGGCCGATGACGGCGACCTGCGGCCGCGCGGACACCCACGACACCGGCGTGACCGGCACCGCCGGCCGCCGGCAGCGCGCTCCGTTGCTCGCGGGCATCGGCGTACGTTGACAGTCCATTCTAGAATATATATTCTAAATTCATGCCGAGAGCCCCCAAATTCGACGAAGCCCAGATCCTGGCGTCGGCGCGAGACCTGGTCGCCGCCCACGGCCCCGCGGCGGCGTCCGTAAGCGCGATTGCTCGGGCGATTCGCGCGCCGATCGGCTCAATTTACCACCGATTCGAGTCGCGCGCGGTGCTCCTCGGCGAGGTGTGGTTGAGCGCGGCGGAGTCGTTCCAGAACGCCTACTTCGAGGTCCTTCGGGGGCCCGAAGCCCGCGATGCCGGACTGGCCGCCGCCCTGTACCTCGCGCAACGGGTGCGTGCCAATCTCGCGGAGGCGCGGGTGCTGCAACTCTACCGGCGGCAGGACTTTGTCCGGCACGGCTGGCCACCCCGCATGGAGCGGCGTGCCCGGGCGCTGCGGCAACAGATCGACGGCGAGTTTCGTGACTTCAGCCGGCGGTTGTGTGAACGTACGGATGCCCGCACGGTGCGCATCGTCACGTTCGCCGTGCTCGACGCGCCGTTCGCGGCGGTTCGCCGGCACGTAGCGGCGAAGGAGGTCCCGCCCGATTACGTCGATCTCCTGATAACCGCGACGTACCATGCCACGCTGCGCCTCGCGGGCGTCCAGCCGTCGCAGAACCCGCCGTAGCGACGGTCACCGGATGAAAGCCCATCCCCAACGGAAGCCCATCACAAGGAGGATGCGCGATGTCGGAGCGAGTTGATGTTGTGAAGCGGTTGTTTGATGCGGTGAGGCGGCGCGACCGAGCGGCCCTCCTGGAGGCCTACCACCCCGAGGTGTCGATCCACGAGGCACGCTCGCTGCCATACGGCGGCCGTTTCCATGGACATTCGGGGGCCGTCGAACACGTGGAGGGATTTTACCGGACGTGGGAGGGCCTGAAACCTCCGAGTCTCTTCGAAGACATCGGCACGACGCGCCCCCGCCTGTTCGAGTTTCTTGAGGCGGCCCAGGATCACGTCGTGGTGATCGGCCGGCAGCTCGCGGTCGGACCCGACGGGAGCGCGCTGGATGTCCCGGAGGCGTTCGTGTTCACCGTGCAGGACAAACGAGTCATCGAGTCCTGGATGTTCAACCAGGATACGGTCGCGATCCTCGAGTTCTTGAGGAACGCCGGACGATAAGGCGTGCGCCGCGGCGTCGAAAACGAAACGGACGGCGACCCGCTCATTCGGACCGGCCCGGGCGAACGTCGCGTCGTTCGCGCACCGCCGAGCTTGATCCGGCGGCCGACTGCCGGCCTTGACTGAAACGCAGAAATGCCGGCACGAACTCCCGCGCGTACGCCACCATGCGGTCGAGAACCTCCCCGCCGCGCTCTGCGGACGCCGCAGTCCAATCGCCGCTGGCTCCGCTCGGGAGTACCTCCGCGGCTTCGCTGAACAAACCGATCGAAAATCCCTGGAAGGCCGCCGTGCGATACGATGACGCGGAGATCGGCCCGGCGTCTCTTACGTAACCCCGCCTCTCGCCGTGTCCATCTATCGTGATGGCCTCCGGGTGGAGCGCCAGCATAACCGAGATCGTCGGTTCACCGCCGTGCCCGAACACGTGAGCGGCGTTTGGAATGATCTCACGGCCGAAGTGCTCGGCGAGGCGCCAAGGGTACAGGATACTGATCACAATGCCGTGCTGCCGCCGCATCTCCGCGGCGACCGGTTCGATCGCGGCCTCGTTCGGGCCGTGGTTGTTCACAATGATGATATGGCGGAAGCCGTGGACCACGTATCCACCGACCACGTCCCGGACTAGGGCTTCGAGGGTCGCAAGGCGCAGCGTCACCGTTCCCGGGAATGCCGTGTACGGGGTATAGCCGTACCATAGGGGCGGCGCGACGTACACATCCTCCAGACCTTCCGCCGTACGCCGGCAGAGATAGTCGGCAAGAAATGTGTCGGCACCGGTGTAGCCGGCCGGCCCGTGCTGCTCAACGCACCCGATCGGGACCATCAACACGGCGCGATCTTTCGGGATCGCACCGATCTCTTTGTAGCTCATGAGGGCGAGGTTCCATTTGCGCGCCATCTTACAACCTCCGAATGGCCTTCACCGGCTCGGCTCAGGGAATTTGTGGACGACCCCGTCCTTCATCACCAGCGTGATTCGCGTCGGATCCGCGACGGCGGCGATGTCCTCGAGCGGATCGCCATCAACCAGGATCAAGTCCGCCCGCTTGCCGGGTTCGACGGTGCCCAGGTCGTCGGCCATGCCCAGGAGCGAAGCGGCCGCGGCGGTGCTGGCGACGATCGCCTGCATCGGCGTCATGCCGGCCTGGACCATGTAGGGCAATTCTCTGCCGTTCTGGGCGTGCCCGAGGGCGCCGGCATCCGTGCCCATCGCGATCTTGACACCGGCTTCGAGCGCCCGGCGGAAGTTGCGCTGCTGCGTCTTGAGGACGGCCGGCAGCTTGGCCGCGACGTAGGCCGGCAGGGATCGCGGATCGGCATCGAGACGTTCCTTCATCCGCTGCGTGACGCTGAGCGTCGGCACCAACCACACGCCCTGGCGCGCCATGCGCTCGATGTCAGTCTCGTCGGCGACCGCGGCGTGTTCTATTGAATCGACGCCCGCCTCGAGGCAGATCTTGAGCCCGTCGCCGCCGTGCGCGTGAACCATCACACCCTTGCCGGCCGCGTGCGCCTCGTCCACCATCGCACGAAGCTCTTCGAGCGTGAACTGCCGCGTCGCCGGTCCGCCGCGCGGCGATCCGACACCGCCCGTCGTGGCTATCTTGATCCAGTCCGCGCCGAGCCGGATGATTTCGCGGACTTTCTTGCGGCATCCGTCGGGGCCGTCCGCGATGCCGTCCGGCACTCCGGGTAGCCTCGGAAAATCCGACGTGAGCCCGCACGGCTGGATCAGGTCGCCGTGGCCGCCGGTCTGCGTGATGATCACGAGACTGATCAGCATCCGCGGGCCGGCGAGGAGCCCTTCGTCGATTGCCGTCTTCAAGCCGAGATCCGCCCCCGCGGCGTCCCGGAACGTCGTGATGCCGGCGAGGAGCGTCTCGGTGGCCCACCGGGCGACTTGCAGGACCGCCAGGCTGGGTGCCAAGTTGAACCGCCGCCGGAAGTCGTGGCCGAAGTGGGCAATGTGATCGTGGGTGTCGATGAGACCCGGCATCAGGGTTAGGCCGGGATGATCGTGCACCACGACCCGGTCGCCCGGGGTCCGCGCGGAGGAGGCCGGCCGGATCTGTGTAATGCGGCCGCGTTCGATCAAAACGGCGACGTCCCGTTGAACAGGCCCCCCGGTACCGTCGATGAGACGTCCCGCTTTGATCAGCGTTGCGGGTGCTTCCATCAGCCAGCCTCCTCTGCCCTACGATCTCTGCGGGCTTCTTCTTGCGGCACGCCGCGCAGCACCTCCCCGAGCCCCGGCAGGAGACGATGCACGTAAACCCGCATTGACTGTGCAGCCCAACTGTCCGGGGATACCGGCCATCTACAGCTTCACGCGTCTGCGATGACGACCTTCGTACTGCGCCGAACGCTCGGCATCGTGCCGCTGCTTGTCGGCGTCTCGATGATTCTCTTCGGCCTTCTCCAGGCGATCCCCGGCGGTCCGCTGGCCGTCTACCTCAACAACCCGTTCGTCACCGGTCGCGATCTCATGCTCCTCCGGCACCAATTCGGCCTCGATCAGCCGGTGTATCTGCAGTATCTGCGGTGGTTCGGCGCGTACGCGCTCGGGCACTGGGGCCTCAGTTATTCGTCAGGACAGCCGGTCGCAGGGCTCATTGCCGGCCGCCTGCCGGCGACGCTTCTATTGATGGGAACGGCGCTGCTGCTTGCACTCGCGTTCGCGGTGGCGGCGGGCGCGTACAGCGCAGTGCGCCAGTACTCGGCGTTCGACTACGCCATCACCGTCTTTTCGTTCCTCGGCATCTCGATGCCGGTATTCTGGTTCGGGCTGATGCTGCAATTGGTGGTCGCCGTGCGCTTCGGCTGGCTGCCGGTCGCCGGGTTCGGCGGCGGAGGCGGCTGGGGAGAGATCGCCAGACACCTCGTGCTGCCGAGCGTGACGCTTGCGCTATTCACCGCGGGGCGGTGGAGCCGGTTCACGCGCGCCGGCGTCCTCGAAGTGTTGAGGCAGGACTACATCCGCACCGCGCGCGCAAAAGGACTGCCGGAGCGGCAGGTGGTGTTCCGCCACGCGCTGCGAAACGGCCTCATCCCGGTTGTCACGATCGTCGCGCTCGACTTGGCCGCTCTCGTGTCCGGCGCGGTCGTCACGGAGACGGTGTTCGCTTGGCCCGGAATGGGGAGTCTCCTGATCCAGTCGATCTCCAGCGTGGACTATCCCACTCTGCTGGCGATTCTGATGTTGAGCTCCTTCGCCATCGTAGTCTCGAACCTGATCGCGGACGTGCTCTACACGGTCCTCGACCCCAGGATCGTGTACCGGTGAGCGCGCGCGCGGCCGGCCTGCCGCCCAGACGGTCCGGCCTCTGGCTCGACGCGTGGAGGCGATTCCTCCGCGACCGGCTCGCGCTGGCGGGCGGGATCGTGCTCGCGGCGCTGGCGCTCGCCTCCGCCGCCGCCCCGCTGCTCACCCGGTACGCGCCGAACGAGGTGGACTTGAAGCAGCTCGACGCGGCGCCGTCCGCGCCCCACTGGTTCGGCACCGACGACCTCGGCCGCGACGAGTTCAGCCGCGCGCTGTACGCGGGCCGCGTCTCGCTGTCGATCGGCACCGCCGTCGCCGTCGTCGCGGCGTTGGCCGGCACGACGGTTGGCGCGCTGGCAGGGTACCACGGGCGGCTCGTCGACGCCGCGCTGATGCGACTCACCGACGTGGCCCTTTCGGTTCCGCCGCTGCCGCTCATCATCGTCCTGTCGGCGGTGGTGAAGCCGTCGCCGCAGATCCTGGTGTTGATCATCGCCGGCGTGGGCTGGATGGGAACGGCGCGTCTCGTCCGGAGCGCGTTCCTTTCGATCCGGGAGACCGAGTACATCGAGGCTGCCCGCGCGGCGGGCTGCGGAAGCCTGCGGGTCATTCTCCGCCACGCGCTGCCCAACAGCCTCGCCCCGGTGATCGTCGCGGCGACGCTGGCGGTCGGCAACGCCATCATCACCGAATCGGTGCTCTCGTTTCTCGGCGTCGGGATTCAGCCGCCGACGGCCTCGTGGGGCAACATGCTTCAGAACGCGGAATCGACGATGGCGACCAAGCCGTGGCTCTCGGTCTTCCCGGGCGTGCTCATCTTGTTGAGCGTGTTGAGCGTCAACGGCCTGGGCGACGGCCTGCGGGATGCGCTGGACGTCCGGGCGAAGGAGTAGACGGCGGCCGTCGTCGCCGCCGGCCACAGACCGAAAGGGGGAAATGACGTGAACCGACGCATGGGATGGCGGCCGATCCGACTCGCGGCGCTGTGTCTTGCAGCCGCGGCCGTGGCGGCCACCGCGCCCGCGGCGCCGCCGGCAAGCGGGGCCGGGATCTCGCAGATGGTGGTCGCCTATTACATCGAGCCCGACACGCTCAACCCGTACGCGACGCACGTCCTCGCCGCAAAGGAACTGGATGTCGTCGAAGGCTTCGCGGCGACGGACAGCCAGATGCAGTATGTTCCGCACCTCGTCCAGGAGGTGCCGACCCTCGCCAACGGCGGCGCGAAACTCTCCGGCGACACCATGACCGTCACCTGGCGGCTCAAGCCCGGTTTGAAGTGGAGCGACGGCCAGCCGGTCACGTCGGCCGACGCCGCGTTCACATACAAGACGATGACCGATCCCTCGTTCCGGGTAGATAGCCGTGCCGGGTGGGGGCTGATCGCCTCGGTCGACACGCCCGATGCCCTCACCGTGGTCGCGCACTTCAAGGAGCCCTACGGCGCCTATCGCGACTTGTTCCGCTATCTGCTCCCCAAACACGTGCTGGACGGTCAGGACCTCAACACCTACGCCGCCTACAATCGCGCGCCGGTCACGACGGCGCCGTATGTCGTCCAAGAGTGGGTCCCGGGCCAGTACCTGACGACGATCGCGAACCCATACTACCGCGACGCGGCCAAGGGTCTGCCCCGCATCAAGAAGATCGTCTGGCGGTTCGTGTCGGACGCAAACACCCGGATCAATATGTTGCGGACCCGCGAGGCGCAGGTCGCGTGGGCGCTTCCATTCGATCAAATCAAACCGCTGCAGTCCGTGGCCGGCGTCAAGGTGGTCGTACATCCGCTCAACGCCTGGATGCATTTCGACTTCAACCTCCGCAGGCCGCTGTTCCAAGATGTCCGGCTCCGGCAGGCGGTCGCGTACGCGATCAACAAACAGGACATCGTCGCCAGCGTGCTCGGGGGCCTCGGCCGGCCGGCCGGGCCGCCGGTCACGCCTCTGTCGTGGGCGTATGATCCCAACGCGTACAGGCAGTATCGGTACGATACGGCGAAAGCCAAACAGCTGATCGCGGAGGCGGGTTGGAAAGCCGGGCCCGACGGCGTCGTGCAGAAGGACGGCAAGTCGCTCGCGTTCACCAACTGCAACAGCGTCGGCGACGCGACGCAGGATCGCGTACAGCAGGTGATCCAGGCGGAATTGCGCGCCGTAGGACTCGGCATGCAGATCCACAACTATTCGCCGACGGTGTACGGGCAGATCCGCTTCCAGGGCGAATGCGACACCCTGTTCCATCGCTGGATCGTCCCGGCCTATCCGGCCCTCGCGCAGTTCTACGGGTCCGATGCGATGCCCCCGAACGGCTTGAACGAAGACTTCTACGTCAGCGCGGAGTTCACCGACACGATCCGCCGCGCAGAGCGTACGATCGACCAAGCGGCGGCCAAGAAGCTGTTCTGGCAGGCCGAGGAGATCCTCGGACGCGACCTCCCGTCGATCCCCGTGTACTATCTGTACGGGGCGCAGGCCACGACGACCCAACTGCGCGGACTCGTCGGCAACCCGACCAACGACGGGGACGGCTGGAACATGGAGCAGTGGACGCTGGAGCCCTGAGGAGGACAAACGACGCTATGGCCAAGATCGCGATCGTAGGGTGCGGCGCCATCGGAGGGCTGGCGGGCTTCTACATGGCCCGCGCCGGCGAGAAGGTGCTCTTCGTCGATCAAAACGCGGACCACGTCCGCGCGATTCGAGATCACGGCATCAGCGTCAACGGCTTCTACGGGCCGATGTCCGTGGGGCCGCAGCCCGCCGCGACGCCGGCGGAATTGGACGAGCCGCTCGACGGGCTGGTGTTTATGGCGTGCAAGTCGCAGGCCACCCGGGACGCGGTGCGCGGAATCGTGGAGCATCTCACCCCGGGCGGGTGTGTGGTGTCGTTGCAGAATGGCATGAACGAAGATCTGATCGCCGACGTCGTCGGACGCGAGCGCACGATGGGTGCGCTGCCGGATTACGGCGGCGCGTACCTCGATCCCGGGCTGCTCGAAGCGGTGCACGCGGGGGTGGTGTACGTCGGCGAGCTTGACGGGCGCATCACGCCGCGGGCGCGCGAGGCGGCGCGCCTTCTCGGCATCGGTCCCAACAAGTGCGAGCTATTGACCGACGTCGTCGGCCGCGTGTGGACTAAACAGGTGTACAATTCGCAAATCGTCCCGACGGCGCTGATCGACGAGACGGCGGTGCTCGCCGATAGACGTGTCCAGCGGCTCGGGGGCGCCGCCGTACGCGAGGCCATGAAGGTCTCGGACGCCGCCGGTGTCACGTTGCACGCGGACGAGTGGTTCCATCCCGAACTCTACCGTCCCGAGACGGCCGCCGATACCGCACGGCTATTCCACGCCTACGATCGTCTGACCGAGCACCTCTCGGGTCACAAACTGAAGACGCCGCCCGGCGGCTACACGTACGTGAAAAAGGCCAGCGGGATCCATTGGGACATCGTCTATCGGAAGCGAAAGAGCGAAGCGGACTATCTCACGGTCGCCTGCATCGCCGACCGCTACGGGGTGGACGTCCCGCTGAACCGGCGGATCGTGCAGATGATCAACGAAGTGGAAGCCGGCACGAGGAAGATGGGCTGGCACAACATCGACGAAGCGAATGCCTACGCCGAGCAACTGGGGGTGGCGCTGCCCTAAGGCCCAACGCGCCGGCTCCC
>DASSJF010000072.1 GCA_035691305.1 bacterium | reverse complement strand
AACCACTTTTCTGCGCGCCGTATGGCCGAAATGTACGAAACCGCATACCGCACCGTCGTCGCAGATAAGCTAGGCCACGCGGGACGCGGCGCACGGAGGAGCAGCCACGCCGCTGTCGGCGACGTGGCCCGGGGCCTTGCCGGAATCCGGCACGGCGCCCCACTGGCGCGGCGTACGGATACCGTCACAGACTTGGTTTAGGGGTCGAGGACCCTTCGAATCTCCGACTGCAGTCCGGCGCGAGCGTCGATGCGAGGAGCATAGCCGGGTGCGGCGATCTTGGTCTCCAAGGTCTCCGGTGTAGATTTCCACTTGCGACCCAAGAGCGCACGCGCGCGCTCCGCGTCTCGCGCCAAGATGCGGACGGGGTCGTTGCGCTTCGGCAGGGCACCGACAATTGCACGGCCTACCAATCCGGTCGCCCCGGTGACCAGCACACGAGGTTCGGTCGTCGATTCCAATTCGGTCAGAAGTTTCGAGGATGCCTCTTCTTTGAGCGGCCTGGAGCGGGAAACGGGATTCGAACCCGCGACCCTCTGCTTGGGAAGCAGATGCTCTACCACTGAGCTATTCCCGCTCGCCTATAGAGCCGGTCTACGACACTACCTATTATAGCCCCTTCCGTTCTCGCGCGCGGGTATTGGCATGCCCACGTGTGGTCTGAGATGTAGGCCGGCTACGTAGGGTTACCGATCCGGTATTCAGAAAACGGCTCCCCGTGCCGCATGCAGCGAACACGCGTGAGGCGTCCCCCGACCAGCGACTCGAGCCACCGGTGCACCATGTCGCACACTTCGGCGTGCTCGACCGCGAGGCGCATCACCGGACAGTTGTGCTCGCGCAGTAGCTGCTCGCCGGCTTCCGAGGTTAGCACCGGCATGAAGCCGCGCTCGGCGAGAATTTTTCTCACCTCTTCGAGCCGCTCGCGGCCGCTCAGCCGGACTACCCGCGGGCCGTCGCGTTCGATCCATTCGTCGCCGACCGACTTCAGGGTGCGCGCGAGTCCGTCCGGCTCGTTCCGGTCCAGCGCGTCGAGCACGTCGGCGGCAAATGCTTCGTAGCCTTTGGGGAAGAGGTCGTCAGCGGCCGGCGTCGTCTCGTAGACGACACTGGGACGCCGCGTCCCGCGGCGCATGCCGCGGCGCTTCACGAACCCTTCCGCCTGCAGCGCGGTGAGGTGGTTGAGGACCGCGGTGCGCGTCAGGCGCAGTGCGGCCACAAGGTCGGGGACCGTCTGCCCGCCCCGCACCCGAATCCGTTCGAGGATCTCGCGCCGTGTGTCCCGCATCACCGTGTTTATCATACACTGCCGCGTGGGTTATAGTCAAAATAACAAATATAATAGTTGATATTGACGATATGCCTCGCGTCATGCTAGCGTCGATCTGCCGGTTGTTGAGTGTTACGTCCGGTAATGGGAAGGGAGGAATCGCCGTGGTGTCTGCCAGGAAGTGGGTTCTCGGCACGATTGTCGTACTTGGCATGCTCTCCGCTCAGATCGCGCCTCCGGCGTACAGCCAGACCGCCGCTCCGGATCCCGCGAAGGTCGCGAATTTGAAGATCGCGCTGCGGGATCTCTACATCAACCACATCTTTTGGGTGCGCTCGCTCGTGATCGCCACCCGGTTCGGGGACAAGGCGGCCGTATCAGAGGCCGACGAGTACGGTTTGAAGAACGCGAAGGCGATCGGCGAGTCGATCGCCCCGTTCTACGGCCAGGCGGCCGGAGACAAGTTCGCGACCCTGTTCGTCGGCCATTACTCCGCGGTGAAGGCGTACATGCGCGCCGCCTTCGCCAACAACTTCAAGGGCAACCCCGCGATGAAGAAAGCGGCGATCGCCCAGCTGACCAAGAACGCCGACGACATCGCGGCATTCGTCAGTTCCGCCAACCCGAATCTCCCCAAGGGCACCGTCTACGGGCTGCTGCTGACACACGGCCAGCAGCACGTGATGATGATCGACGCGGTGGCCAAGAAGGACTGGTCTACCGAGGCCGACATGTGGGACCCGATGGTGAAGCACATCTACACGATCGCCGACGCGCTGGCGACGGGGGTGGCGAAGCAGTTCCCCAACAAGATTTAGCCGGCGGAGCCGATTCGGGGTAAGTATCTTCCCGAAACAGGGCAGGAGAGGCCCCCGGGCCTGGGCGGGATCGGGGGCCTCGTCACGCCGTCGGCTAACCCCCGCCGCATTGGGGTAAAGACTCCGTGGTCACGTTACGGGGGGATCCGCTCACTTACCGCACGACTCGGAATCCAAAGGGACGGTGCCTTACATGACGAGAGCCGCTTCGCTCTTGTTGTCAGGACTCATTGTGGCCTCGCTGGCGCTTACGCCGGCGGATGCCGGACCCGGGCCGAAGGGCGGACCCGGCGGGCCTCCGGGTCAGAGTGCCATGGCCCGGCGCGCGGGAGAGCCGTTCTGCCCGACGAGGGCGCTCATCGCCGGGAACGTCGTTATCCCGGCCGGACAGTGCTTTATGCTGTCCGTGCTCCGCGACCGCACCGGGGTGTTTCTCGCGTTCGTGCCGCAGGGGGAGCGGATCCCGCCGGGACAGCTCGTGCGGTTGAACACGCCGGCGGGCCCGAAGCTGAAGGGCCGCCTGTTTCTCATTCCGTTGACCGCGACCACGGCGCCGGTGCCGATGGATAGCTTGACCTTGGTCGCGACGCAGATCGTGATCCTCGCGACGGTGGTCCGGATCGTCTTCACGAGCGTCGCGGTGCAGCCTGTCGACATCCGCGAGCGCTAAACGCATCAGGCCGAGAGGCCCCCGGCCGGCAGCAAGACCGGGGGCCTCATGATAACTTCCCGAACAGGGGAAGGCAGCCCGACAGATCAGCCTTCGGTCGGCATGTGCAGATACATTGACTGGATGGCGAGCCGCCCCGGCCCGGTGAAGCGATTCCAGAACAGGTTGCCCGCGCTCGCGAACAAACCGGTGGACACCTTCTGAAAGATCGTCTGCATCTGCACGCTTCGGTCCTTGTAGATCCAGCCGCCCGGTTCGACGTCGATCTCCTCGCCCGCGCCGAGCGTCACCGTGAAGACGTTGCCGTACCCGTGCAGCCACAGTACGCCTTCCGAGCCGATGCACGAGAACGTATCGATGAAGAATCCGGTGCCGCCGAACAGCACGCTGGCGGCGCCTTTCACGCGGTTGAATGTGTAGTTGACCGCGTCCGTCGCCGCGAGAAACTGATGCTCGCGCACGTCGATCGCCTCGCCGGCCTTGAGGTGCAGCGCGAAGACGTGGCCGGCGCCGTCGCGACTGAAGGCGATCCGGCCGGGTCCCTGTGCCTGCGTGATGAACACGGGCATCCCGGACAGCACGCGCTTCAACGCGCCTTTCAGCGGCTTAAGCGAGATCTCGACGCGCGGATCCTTCCACAGCAGCACGTGGTGCTCGAAATAGGCGGGAACGTTGCCCAGTTCCAGCTGCAGCACGGGGACGAGTTCCCCATCGATGTGATACGTGACGCCGCCGAACGTTTCGCCGCGCGCTTCCGTCGGGAGCACGGTCGGAACCGCCATGCCAACACCTCCCCGTCTAAACGCGGGACCACGGGCCGCCTTTGCGGCCTGCCGCCCGGTGGGTCGCGGGTCTCGTATGCCCCTTTTCCGGAGCCGTCAGACCCCGGCGTCGATCACCGTGCGGAGCCCTCGGCCCTTTGTGTTTTCGGGGCCGGCGGCTCCGCCGGCAGCGGGGGGCGCTGTGCGAGGCGCCGGTCGAGGAGTGCCACGAGCGCGCGGGCGATCGTCTCCTTGCCCTGCACGACCTGTTCCACCGTCCCGTCCGGCCGGACGAGGTGCCCGGTATGCGTGCCGTGTTCGATATCGCGCATGTCGTTGGCGACGACGAGGTCTGCGTGCGTCCGGCGGGCCCAGTCGGCGGCGATGCCGACCAGGTCCGCCGGCGACTTGTCGACCTCCAACTTGAAGCCGATGAAGAACGTCTGTGGGGCGAGGTCCCGCACGAGCGCCGCCGCCTTCGGGGTCGGGACGAACCGCACGGTCCACTCGCTCAGGCTGCTCGAGACTTTCTCCTCCCGCGTCTCGGCCGGCTGGAAGTCGAGCACGGCCATCGCGTGCACGACGGCGTCGTAGCCGGCCGGCAGTTCCTGACGGAAGACCGCGACCAGGTCGTCCACCGTGTCGATCGGCAAAACGCGCAGGTGCTCGATCCGGCCGCCCCGGACGAGCGGCAGCGCACTGCCGCGTCCGTAGACGAACGTGACGTCGGCGCCCGCCTCGAGGGCGGCCTCGGCGATCAGAGAGCCGAGCCGGCCGGTCGACTTGTTCGAGAGAAACCGGACGGCGTCGATCGGTGCGCGAGTCGGGCCGGACGTGATGAGAATGCGACGTCCCCGAAGGCTCATGGCGGTATCTACTACGCGGTCCGCCCCGGGGCCTCGCGCGCGTCCCCGGCGGCGTTCGCAGCCTCCTGCAGCGCGAGTTCGATCTCCTCGCGGACCGCGGCGTCGCGCTCGCGCTCGAGCCGCGCGGTGAGGCCCTGGGCCGCCGCCTCGCCGCCGATCCGTCCGAGCGCCCACGCGGCGTGCCCGCGCACGAGCGCGTCGGCGTCCTCGAGCGCTTCGCGGAGGGCCGGCACCGCGGCCGGATCGCGCGCGTTCCCGAGCGCCACGGCGACGTTGCGGCGGAAGCCGCGCCGCTTCGCCCGTGTCACCGGCGACCCGCGGAACCGGCGCCGGAACTCCGCCTCCGTGACGTTGAGCAGCGGGATGAGCTCCGGGCGCGCGCCCGTCTCGGGACGCGGCGCGAGTTCGGGATGGCGGGCCGCGGCCGTGCGCACGTTGTGCGGACACACGGCCTGGCAGATGTCGCATCCGAAGATGTGGTCGCCGATCTGCGGCCGCAGATCGCGGGGGATCGCGCCCCGGTGCTCGATCGTGAGGTACGAGATGCACCGCCGGGCGTCCACGGTGTACGGCGCGATGATCGCCTTGGTGGGGCACTCGTCGAGGCAGATCCGGCAGCGGCCGCAGTCGCCGTCCGCCTGCGCGTCGGCCGCGAGCTCGAGGTCGGTGAGGATCTCGCCGAGGAAGACCCACGAACCGTACGCGCGCTGTGTGATGATCATTGTGTTCTTGCCGAACCACCCGATGCCGGCCCGCAGCGCGGCCGCCCGATCGATGACGGGCCCGGTGTCCACGTAGTAGCGCGCGACCCGCGCGCCGTGCGCGCGGAGGAACCCGGCGAGCCGCCGCAGGCGCGGCTCCATCACGTCGTGGTAGTCGTCTCCGTGCGCGTACCGGCTGATCCGGCCGCGCGGATCCCGTTCGGAAGGCGCCGCTCCGCTTTCGGCGGCGAGGCCGCGAGATGCGCGGCCGCCGTCCTCGCCGGGCGTCGCGTCGCCGTAGTAGAGGGCGACGACGACGAGCGCGCGCGCCTCGGGCACGACGGCCGTCGGGGCGGGCGAGCGCGGCGCGTTGCGCGCCATGTACGCCATCTCGCCGTGGTAGCCGCGCGCCACCCAGTCCGCGAGGGCGCGGCCCTCACGGGCGAACGGCGCGGCCGTCGCGATGCCGCAGAGATCGAAGCCGGCCGCCCGCGCCTCGGCTTTGACGGCGGCGGCAAGCGTCGCGGGGGTCACGGGTCGAGTATAGCATCGGCCCGGCACGGAGGACTCGACCGGAAGCGCGGGAACCTGTCGTGCCGTGAACGCCTCCCCAGCGCTCGTCGTCACGGACGTCGCACGGTCGTTCGGCCGGCGGCGGGTGCTGCGCCGCGTGTCGTTTCGCGCCTACCCGGGCGAGATGATCGGCGTCGTGGGGGAGAACGGCGCGGGGAAGACGACGCTCCTGCGGATCGTGGCCGGCCTCTTGCCCGCGAGCGCCGGCGCGGTCGAGATCCACGGCCGGCTCGGGTACTGTCCGCAAGAATCGCAAACCCACGCGGCGCTGACCGTGGCCCAGAACATCGAGTGGTTCGCCGCGGCCTACGGCATGCCGGACGCGGGCCCCGCGGACGCGCTCATGCGGCGGCTCGGGTTCGAGCAGTACCGGCACGCGCTGGTGCGCGATCTGAGCGGCGGCACCAGGCAGAAACTCAACCTTGTGCTGGCGCTGATGCACGCGCCGACCGTGCTGCTGCTCGACGAGCCGTACCAGGGATTCGACTGGGAGACCTATCAGCAGTTCTGGGCGCTCGCCGAGGAGTCGCGCCGCGCCGGCCAGACGATCGTCATCATCTCGCATCTCTTCTACGATCTCGCGCGGTTCGACCGCGTGCTGCGGCTTCGGGACGGCGTGCTGGAAGCGGACGCCGCCTCGTGATCACGCAGTTCGGCACGACCTTCCGGCTCAGTCTCGTCGAGCAGAAGCACAACCGCTTCGCGATCGCGCTGCTGCTCTGCTACCTGCCGGGCTGGTACGGCATCATCGCCGCGCTGTCGGCCGGGACGATCGCGTTCAAACTGCGCGCGTTCGGCATCATCGTGATTACCACGCAGGAGCGACTCGGACTGCTGACCGGCATGCTGAACGCGACGACCCTGATCATGGGCTTCGTCGGCCTGACCGTGATGCGCCAGTCCGAGGCCGTGGATCAACGGCTGGTGCTGTGCGGGCATTCGCGAACCGCGCTGGTGCTCGGCCGCCTGCTCGCGCTCGGGCTCGTGTCGCTGGCGGTCGCCGCGTACGCGACCGGCGTGCTCGCGCTGTTCTTTCCGCTCCGGCACTTCGCGCTGGTCGCGGTGGGGTCGTTCGTCGCGATCGCCGCCTACGTCGCGATCGGCATGCTCGTCGGCGTCGTGCTGCCGGGAGACCTCGAAGGGCTCTTCTTCATCATCATGCTGAGCATCGTCGATACGTTCATGCAGAACCCGGTCGGCAGCGCGGCCGCCAACCACCAGGTGGTGGAGTTCTTCCCGTCCTACCTGCCGATGCAGATGGTGGTCGCCGGGGCGCTCACGGGCCGCGTGGCGTGGTGGCAGTTCTGGGCCGGGCTGGGATGGGCGGCCGGCTTCGGCGCGCTCGTGCTGGCGGCGTTTTGGTACCGGACGCGGACGGAGAAGCCGTACGGTTAGGCGGACTGCCGCGCGGCGATTCCCGTTTTGAACCCCACGATGTGGAACGAGCCCAGCCGGCGGTTGGTCGTCGGCTGCCACTCCACCTGGATCGGCGCCGCGAAGTCGGGCGCCAGCCGGCCGTGCTCGATCCAGTAGCGGGCGTGCGCGTCGTTGAGGATCGCCGGGCTCGCCTTCGCGACGAGCGTAATCGGCGCGTCGACGACGTACACCTCGTCGAGTTCCGGCACCGCCTCGAGGCCCGCGCGCAGCCGCCCGCGGACCCCGGCCGGCGGCAGCGGACGCACGTTGACGAGCCCGATGTTGCGCCCGAGCGGGCCGATGATCTTGACGTTGGCGAGGTCCGCCGCCGCCCCCGCGTCACGCAGCACGCGCAGGACCACCTCGTTCGCCCGCGCGACCGCGCGGCCGTGGTACTCGGGCGAGATCAGCGGCTTGAGCAGATGCTTGAGCTTGCAGCCCTCCCGGCCGGGGTTCTCGCCGATCCTGGGCGGGCGCACGCCCATCTCGTCCGCGAGCGCGCGAATCGCCGGCTTGTCGAGATCGAGGAGCGGCGCGTAGTAGCCGTTGCAGACGCGAAGACCGAGCTGCCCCCACGTGTCGCTGCGGTTCGCGCCGGTGAGCACGAGCCGGCCGCCGGAAACCGCCTTGACCATCCCGAGCTTGATCTCGCGGGTGCAGCGGTTGCAGGCAGGTCCGGCCGCCTGGACCCGGTGCTGCTTGTACTGGCCGAGCAGGCAGCGCTGGCGCAGGCCGAGCGACTCCGCGACCTCGAGGACGATCTCGTTGCCGCGGGTGTAGGCGTACTCGCCCATGTTGACGGTGACGAGGAGCACCCGATCGGACCCGAGCGCGTCCCGCGCGAGGGCCGCGACGACGGTGCTGTCGAGCCCGCCGCTGAACGCGACGACGACCGACGCCCCGGCCGCGGTCGTGCGGACCTCTTCGATCAGCCGTGCGCGCGGGTCCGCGGCCGTCGACGCAATCGTGGCGGTCTGCTCCATGTTCTCAGCCTAGCCGAATCGCCGCCCATTGTCATCCGGCGGCACGAAGGAGAGCCCTCGGGCCGCAAGAAGAGGAGAGGGATCGTCGACCGCACACGGACCGGTGGTGCCGCGGTCCCGTCGACGCCGTTTCGGGGGTGGGGAGATGCGAACGCGGATCTGGGCCACGGCTGTCGCGGTGGCGCTCCTGGCCGGGATGTGGCCGGCGGCCGTCGCCGGCCAGGGCAGAGTGGCGATGACGTTCTGGAGCTGGCGCGGCGAAGACCGGGCGTTCTACGAGGGCATGATCAAGAAGTTCCAGGCGCAGAACCCGGGCGTCTCGATCGAGTTCCAGACGTACAAACCGACCGAATACAATACGGTGCTGTCCGCGGCGATGCAGGCCGGCAAAGGGCCGGACATCGTCCACCTGCGCGCGTACGGCGCGCTGCAGCCGTTTGCGCGCCCCGAGTTCCTCGTCCCGCTCGATGACCAGGTACCGGAGCTCAAGACGTTCTCGCGGCAGTGGCTGGACGGCGCCCGCAGCCAGGCGGATCATAAGGTCTACGGCGTGCCGTTCGCGGTGCAGTCGCTCGTGATCTTCTACAACAAGAAACTGCTCCAGCGCGCCAACGTCGCGCCGCCCGCCGGTTTCTGGACCTGGGACCAGTTCATGGCCGCCCTCCGGTCGCTGAAAGACAAAGGCATCACGCCGCTCGCCAACGGCGGCAAGGAGGGGTGGACGCTCGAGATCGCGATGGGCGTGCTCGGCCCGAACTTCTACGGCGGCTCGAACTTCTACGAGGCCGTCACGCGCGGACAGACGACGTTCAAGAGCCCGCAGTTCACCGGTGCCCTCGCGAAGATGCTGGACATTCGCCCCTACCTGCCTCAGGGCTACATGGGCGTCGCGTACACCGACATGCAGCAGCTCTTTATCAACGAACAGGCCGCGATGTACGTCGGCGGCATTTTCGAGCTCGGCTACTTTCAGAGCCAGAACCCGTCGCTCGAGATGGGCGTGATGCCCGGCCCGGTGGCCAAGGCCGGCGACACGCCTTGGGTCAGCAGCTACGACGACGGCAACTACGGGGTCAACGCCAAGACGCCGCACATGGCCGAGGCGATCAAGTTCATCCGCTTCACCGCGACCCGCGAATGGGGCCAGGCGTTCACCGACCAGCTGAAGCAGATCTCGGCCGTGCCGGGCGTGGAGGTCCACGATCCGCTGCTCAAACAGACCGTCGTCTGGATGCGGCACGCCACGCCGTACGTCATGCTGGTCGGCTTCCGCTGGAAGAACCCGACCGGCAGCGAGCTGATTCAGAACGATTTGCAGGGCATGTTCGCGGGCCGGTTGACGCCGCAGCAGGTCGGCGACGACGTGACGCACGGCCTCAGCACCTGGTTCCAGCCGTTCGCCAGCCGGTAGCGCCTCCGGCCCATCCGGGGCCGTGAACGATGCAATTAAGGCGGGCGGTCCTTCCATATAAGACGGTCCGCGCGCTGTGGGTCGCGGTGTGTCTTGCGCCGGCGCTGCTGCTCTTCAGCGCGTTCGTGGCGTACCCGGTCGTGACCGCGATGGCGTACGCGTTCTCGCGCTGGGACGGTATCGTGCGCGCCGGCTTCGCCGGACTCGACAACTTTCACCGGCTCCTCACGCTGTATCCGTACCGGGAACGGATGGCGGCCGCGTTCTGGCACAACGTGTGGACGTTTCTGCTGACGATGATCGTCCAGAACGGGCTCGCCATGCTGTTCGCGGTGCTGCTGGCCGGGCGCGCGTGGGGCGTGCGATTCTACCGCGCGGTGTTCTTCATGCCGGTCGTCCTGTCGTTGGTCGTCGTCGGGTTTCTGTGGCAGCTGTTCCTGAACCCCGTCTGGGGTGCCGTGAACAAGCTCCTCGTGCTGGCCGGCCTGGGGGCCCTGGCCCGTCCCTGGCTCGGCGACCCGCAGACGGCGCTCGTCGCGCTCGTGCTGGTCAACGCGTGGCGGTGGGTCGGCTTTCCGACGATCGTCTTTCTCGCGGGCATCCAGGCGATCCCGGACGACTACCTCGAGGCGGCCCGGCTGGACGGCGCGGGACCCGCGACCATCTTCCGGCGCATCGTGCTGCCGCTGCTGGCGGCGCAGGTGAACATCATCGTGATTCTGACCTTCATCGGCGCGTTCAACTGGTTCGAGCTGCCCTACGTGATGGAGGGCGTGACCGGCGAGCCGTTCCACAGCACCGACGTGCTCGGTCTCTTGTTCTACCGGTCGGCCTTCGGCGCGGTCGACACCGGCAACCCCGACGTGGGCCTGGGATCGGCGATCGCGGTCGTCATGTTCGTGCTGATCCTGGTGACGAGCGGCCTGGGCGCCGTATACTTGAGGCGCCGGGAGGTGGAGGCGTGAGTGCCGCGCCGGCGGGCGTCCGCCGGCCCTCGGCCGCGCCGGTCCTCTCGGTGCTCACACAGGCGCTGCTGGGCGCAAACGCGCTTCTCGTCATCCTGCCGCTCGTCTTCATGGCGCTGTCGTCGCTGAAGACTACGCGGGAAATCTTTCAGCGGCCCTTCGGCCTGCCCTCGTCGCCGCGGTGGGACAACTACACGCAGTTGTGGAGCGCCGCGCACTTCGCGGCCTACATGCGGAACAGCGTCGTCGTGACGGTGATCTCCATGGCGCTCGTGCTGGCGGCGGGCACCCTCGCCGCCTACGCGTTGGGGCGGTACCGGTTCCGCGGCAACGACCTGATCTATCTGTTCTTTCTGAGCGGCATTATGGTGCCGATCCGCCTCGCGATCATCCCGCTGTTCGTCATGATGCGCGACTTGAGACTGCTCGACTCGCTGGCGTCGCTCGTGCTGGTCTACGCGGCCTCGGGTCTCCCGAGCGCCATCTTCATCCTCACGGGCTTCTTCCGCGCGCTGCCCCAGGACCTCGACAACGCGGCGCGCGTCGACGGGGCGGGAGAGGCGGCGATCCTGTTTCGCGTCCTGCTGCCGCTCGCCCGGCCGGCACTCGCGATCGTGACCGTGTACAACATCATCCCGATCTGGAACGACTTCTTCTTCCCGCTGGTGTTCATCCACGCCGAGCGGCTGAAGACGCTGCCGCTCGGCCTCACCGTGTTCTTCGGCCAGTACGCGACGAACTGGGCGGCGCTCTTCGCCGGGCTGACGCTGTCGGCCGCGCCGGTGCTGCTCCTCTACGTCGTCATGTCGCAGCAATTCATCAAGGGGCTCACCGCCGGCGCGGTCAAGGGCTAGACGGTCGCGTCGCTAGGCCGTCGGCGAAAAATCCGCGGGCTGGAGCAGCGCCGTCCGGATGCTCTCCACGATGAAACCGTGCTCGTGGCTCTTGTTCCGCGCGGCCTGCCATTCGGGATCCGCCTGGAAGGCGCCCCAGCGCTTCTCGCGATCTCCCCAGTCCTCGTAGCGCGTCATGTACACGAGCTCATCGACTTCGCCGACGACGGTCTCCCAGAACCCGACGACGTGGATCCCGTGCTTCTTGAACATCCCCATGGTGACGTTGCGGAACCTCGCCAGCACGTCGGCCTTGCGGCCGGGCATGCAGCGGTAGACGCGCAGTTCGTAGACCATCGGCGGCACCTCCGGATGTGCGATTATTGCGGCGCGCGGCCGTTGCCCCCTCCAAGGACTAGGCCACGGGATGCGCGGCCGTCGCCGAATAGCAGGGCGAGGCCGGCGGGCGACATGAACATCGCCCGGTGGTCGTGGCCGACCCCGGGTACGATGTGCAGCGAGTGCGTCGCGAGCACCGCCGGCCCAAGCAGCGCCTGGATGTAGCGGAAGTACCGCTGCCCGCGCTCGAGCCGCGTCGCGCCCTGCGCCATCGCACCGCAAGACTTGTCGAGCGAATCGCTGTTCGGATCCGAATCCGCTTCGCCGAGGAGGTAGGCAACCGCCCGGCGTCCGTACTCCCGCGCGAGGGCGCCGTCCGCGCCGCCGAATGCCGAGACCGCCGCGGCGCCGTAATCGTTGAGCTGCTCCAGTCCGTACCGGTACCGGTTGTAGTCGGCGCACCGTTCGCGGGGGTACGGGGCCAGCGCGCCGTCACCGTCGAGGCGGCGGTCGTCGAAGTAGAGATATGACGACGGATTTGAAACGACGTAGCGGACCGCAATGCCCTCCCGTTCCAGCGGCGCATGGGCGCGGGTGAAGGGAATGTACCGGTGGACGAACTGGCCGCCGGCCGAATGTCCCGCGACCACGACGGTCCGAAGCGCGGGAAAGCGATCGCGATCACGCGCCGCGCTCAGGATGGCGTCGAGGATCTCGTACGAACTCGGACCGCCCTCGGGATGGACGGTCCGCTCGCCGACCTTCCAGCCTTCCGGCGTCCAATACGGGATGTCCGCGTCCGGCCGGAGCGCTTCCGCGTCCGGGACGGCGAGCAATTGCGGCGCGACGATGAGCGCATGTTCGGGCCCGGCCCCCGCGGCGTTCGCGGCCGCGACGGTGCTCGCAAAATACACGTCCGCGTTGCGCAGCGTGCCGTTCATCATGACGACGAACCGCGTGACGGCGGGATGGCGCGCGAGTAGATCGCCCGTGGCGTAGTAGGGCATCCGGACCGCGCGGCCCTCCGCCCGGACGGGAAACACCCGGTCGGCAATCTGTCTGACGGTCTCGGGAGCCCGGGCGCGTTCGGACGGCTCGGGTGCGGTCATGACCACTCCTACCCCGGCGTCGGAAGAGACTCCTGTTTCGGCGGATTCTGCTGCAGAGGGCTCCGCCGCGACGCGACCGTATGAACGGCGTATGCCTGCGCCTTCGCTCGTATCGCTCGACGAGATACGCGCCGCCGGGGACGTCGTCGCCGGCCGGCTCGTGCGCACGCCGCTGCTCTCCGTCAGCCTCCCGGTGCGCGGGGCGCCGGCCCCCGGCCGGGAAGCGGGCACGCGGGTCTGGCTCAAGGCTGAGAATCTGCAGACGACGGGGTCGTTCAAGCCGCGCGGGGTGCTTAACAAACTCCGGCACCTCACGGCCGAGCAGAAGCAGCGCGGCCTGATCACGATCTCGGCCGGCAACCACGCGCAGGCGCTGGCCTACGCCGCGGCCGCCGAAGGGCTGCGCGCCCTGGTCGTGATGCCGGAGGCCGCGAGCGCGACGAAGGTCGCCGCCACGCGGGGGTACGGCGCCGAGGTGGTGCTGCACGGCACGACCCAGCAGGCTCTCGACAAGATGCACGAGCTACGCGAGGCGCGCGGCCTCACGCTCGTGCATCCATACGACGACGCGCTGGTGATCGCCGGCCAGGGCACGGTCGGGCTGGAGATCCTCGACGATCTTCCCGACGTCGACGTGGTCGTCGTCCCGGTCGGCGGCGGCGGGTTGATCTCGGGTATCGCGGCCGCGGTCAAGCAGAGCCGTCCGTCCGCGCGCGTGGTCGGAGTCGAGCCCGAGGGAGCGCCGACGATAACGGAAGCGCTTCGCGCGGGGCGTCCGGTGCGGCTCGAACGGATCGCGACGATCGCCGACGGCCTCACCGCGCCGGTCGCCGGGCAGCTCACGCTCGCCCACGTGCAGGCCCTGGTCGACGAGATGGTACTGGTTTCCGATGAGGAGATCGCCGAAGGGCTCCGCGCGGTGATGCGGCACGCCAAACTCGTGGCGGAGCCGGCCGGCGCCGCGGGAGTGGCCGCGCTGCTGGCCGGGCGGGTGGCGGCGGCATCCGGCGCACGCGCGGCCGTCGTGGTGAGCGGCGGCAACGTCGACCTCGCCCGGATCAAGCAGGTGTTGTAACGCGTACCACGGCGCCCGGCCTCACCATATCGCTCGCCGTCCTGGGCTTCAATCTGCTCGGCGACGGGATCCGTGACGCGCTCGACCCGCGCCTGCGCGACTGAGCCCCGCCGTCGTGCCGGGCAGCACTTCGTGGTGGCCGATCCCGAGGGTCTTAATCCACCGCTGCTGCCCGAACGTGAGCGCGACGAAGAAACCGAGCTCGACCAGTTCCGGCGCGGTGAAATGGCGGTGCAGCTCCGCCCACAGCGCATCGTCGGCGATGCCGGCGTTCCAGACGACGGCGCTCGTGTAGGTCAGCGCCGCGCGCTCGCGCGCGGTGAAGCGGTCCGACTCGGTGAAGTTGAGCAGATCGTCGTACTTGGCCTCGGAAAGCCCCTGCCGTCCAGCCTGGACGGAGCGCTGTACCCCTCAGTATTCGCAGTCGATCGATTTGGAAACGTAGACCCGGCACAGTTCCTTGAGGGCATGGTCCAGGACGCCGTGACGGAATGTCAGGTCCCAGGCCTGCGAGAAGGCGCGGATGACCGCGGGGTTGTGGGCGCGGACCGCCTGGCTCTCGGGCCGCGGCGTGCCCTCGCGGCTCGCCTGCTCGAGGTAGCCGCGGATCTCAGGGTCGGTGACGCTCGACGGATCGACGTACGGAATTCTCGGCATCGCATGCCCCTCGCGCTGAGACGTTCGGCGCACGCGGCCTTCGCGGGATCGCGACGCCCCTCCTTCGGGGGCCGTCTCGCTGACGGCCCGGGGTTTGGATTCGGGCATAATGTAGTGTCAGCGAACGGGCAAAGGAGGCAGCAGCGTGGGACTCGATGAGATCGAAGCGATGCGGGGACGGCTCGCGCGGGCGGAGCGGAGGCTGCGGATCACGTCGCTCGGCTGGCTCGTCGCGGCGATCGTGATCGCGGTGTTGTGGATGGGCGCGCAGCAGGCCCAGTCACAGTCGTCCACGGTGGTGGCGCACCGGATCGCGGTGCAGGATCAGAACGGCCGCGACCGGATCGTCCTGTCGTTCGACGCCAAAGACCGCCCGGCGATCTGGCTGCGCGACGACGCCGGCAAGGATCGGGTGTTCATCGGCTTTGGCAGTTTGGCGGGGCGGCCGCTGATCGGCCTCAGCGACGAGGCAGGACGGCAGCGCCTCAGCCTGACCTTCAGCGTCCAGCGCGACACGCCGGAGCTCAACCTCTTCGACGAAAACGGCAAGCATCGGGCGGTGCTCGGGTTCGCGGAGACGGGGAACGCCACACCGGTGTTGAGGTTGATGGACGAACGCGAGAAGGACCGGATCTATCTCGGCTGGAGTTCCGCGGAGAAGCCCGTGGTCCTAATCGCCGACGAGTCCGGCAAGACGCTGTGGTCGGCGCCGGCCCCGTAGGGAGCATCGCCGTGGACGGAGCCCTCGAGGCCCTTCGCCGGGACCTGGCACGGTTCGAGCGCCGCACGCGCATGTTCTGGCTCGCCGGCTTCGTGGCCGCGGTGATCGTCGCGGTCCTCTGGGGCGGTGCACGCCAGGCTCAGTCGCAGGCCGCGGCGCTTCGGGTGCGTGAACTCGACGTGGTGGACCAGTCGAATCATCCGCGGATCGTGTTGGGCCTCGACGCCGGCAACCGGCCGGGGATTGGGATCAACGACGATGCCGGCAAGACGCGTGTGCGCGTCGGTCTCGGCGTGCAGCCCGCCTCGCCCCTGGTGTTCCTGGCGGACGCGGCGGGACGCCCCCGGTTATTCGCCGGGTCCAACGTCGAGCACGGCGACTCGCAGTTCACCCTGTCCGACGCGGCGGGCGCGGCTCGTACTTACTTTGGGTTCGGCGCGCAGCTGCGCACGCCGCAGATGGCGCTCAACGACGATCGCGGGAAGGACAGGATCTACGCCGGCTGGACGACCGCGGGCGCGGCGGCGTTCTATCTGCTGGACGACGCCGGTAACATCACGTGGCGCAGCGGTCCCGGGACCCCGGCGAAACCGGCCGCGCCGTAGCTTACCCGGCGCGCTCCTCCGCCGGGCGTACTTTGCCGAAGCCGATCAGCAGCAAGACGTCGTAGACGCCTTTGAGCACGCCGCCGATGATCAACGGCCAGCCGAACGCCGAAAGGCCGAGCAGGTAACCGGCGAGGATCGGACTGACGGCGGTGGCCAGACTCCGCGGAACGGCCGTGACGCTTGCCGCCGCCGGTCGCTCGGCCGGCGTCACGACCGCCATCACATAGGACGTCCGGGTCGGCACGTCCATCTGGGATAGGGCGTTGCGCGCGAGCAGCAGGACGATCGCGGTCGTCAGGTTCGGGGCAAACGGCACGAGGATCAGCAAGATGTTGGACGGCAGGTGCGTGAACACCATCGTATTGACGAGCCCGATGCGCTCGGCGAGCGGCACGGCCGCGAGGAACGAGATCGCCGCGCAGAAGCTGCTCCAGAAGAGGATCGCCGACGCCGTGGGAACGGACAGGTGAAATCGTTCAAAGAGCCACAGCGCGAGCAGCGACTGGACGAAAAACCCTCCGCCGAACGAATCGAGGCTGAACAACGCGGCGAGCCGGTAGACGATGCCTTTGGACGCGTCGAGGGGGCGCCGCGGGGCGCCGGCGGCCACATTGCCTTCCACCGCTTGTGAGAGCGCGCGGTAGAAAATGAACGCGACCGCGCCGAGCGCGGCGTAGACCCAGAACATGGCGCGAAGAACAGCCACCGGATTGAGGCCGAGGCGGGCGGCCGCCAGGTCGGGCAGCGCGGCGGCGAGCGTCCCGACGGCTCCCAACAGCGTGCCAAACAGGCTGTACCGGGCGAACAGCGCCGTCCGCTGCTTCGGATCCACCGTCTCGGCGAGGACGGTGTGTTCGAGGGGAAGAAAGACGCTGACATCCCCGCTCGACGGGTTCAAGGTGCCGATAAACGCGATGATCAGGAGCGGCCAGTAGTCGTGGATGACCGCGAACGCGGCTCCCGTGCCCGCCATGAGCCCGCACGAGATCAGCAGCATCCAGCGGCGCGGATACCGGTGCGCCACGGCGCCGAGCCCGAGCGTAAGAAGCGCGGAGCCGACGAGCGTACTCGTAATGATCGAGCCAATGGCAAAGGGCCCGTAGCCGAGCCGCAGGAGATACACCGGCAGCAGCAGCGAGATGAGGCCGTCCGCAAACGCCCGCGCGCTCCGGCCCGCGAGGACCCGACGGGCGTCTTTCGAGAATCCGCGCGGCAGCGGACGCCACCATTCGGTCCCTGTCGTCCTCTGCGCGGCCACCGTCGGCATCTCCGGAGGTGTCGTCACCGCCGCCCCACGTCGCGCCGGTTACCGGTGAGGCGCCGGGTGGGTTGCGTCCGCGCCCGGGCCAGCGACGTGTACAACCCTTCGAACAGCGCCACGCCGTGTGCCTCCCGTTCGGCGTCGCCGAGGCCGCCCCAGCCGCCCAGGATCGCATCGGCGCCCGCGACCTCCGGACGCGAGAAACGCCCGTCCCGCAGATCGATCTCGTGCACGATCTCTGCGACGGCGCGCAGTCCGGGGTCGTCGAGGTCGAAGGCGCGCAGCATCGTCTCGAACGTACAGAGATTGCCGTGGTGCCCGAACGCCGCGCCGGGCACGTCGAACGGGACTTCGTCGGGCTCCGCGGCCGGCGCATAGCGTACCACCGCGCGCGGATTGACGAAGCGGCGGATCAGCCACACGCACGCCAGCCGGTCGACGTGCGGCTGGGGTCGCGTCACCCACCGCGCGGTCCGGTAGGTCTCGAGCGCGGCGCGCTCGACGCGGCCGGCGGACGGGGCCGCGGGGGCAAGATGCTGCTCCAGGCGATCGAGTTCGGCCGCGACGGCCGTTGAGCCGGGCGACTCGAAAAAGTCGATCCGCGCGACCTCGGCGTGCTCGCGGCGGAGCTTCGCCAGGGCATCCCGCGCGCCGCCCGAACCGGCCCGCGCGCCCTTCAGCGACCGGCGGAACTCCGCGACGCGGGCGCTCAGCGCCTCGTAGTCTTTGCGGCGGGCGCCCTGGAACAGCGCGACGAGCGCCTGGTCGCTCATGCCTTCGAACCGGTCGACGTGCATCAGGAGGGCTTCGCCCTTCGCGTCCTCGACCTCTTGAGCGAGCCACTGAAAGGCTTCCATGCATTCCGGGCGCCCGGGCAGCACGTACACGCCGCTCTTCGGCGACACGGCGCCGAGCGTGCGCAGTCGCCGCCACACCGCGACGCGCGGACTCGACCTCGCCTTGGACGGCAGGGAGTAGGAAAAGACGAGCCAGCTCACCCGCGGACGTCCAGCAGCCGCCGCACGCGGGCAACGATCGCGTCGCGCGCCGCCGGGAAGCCGTCGCTCACCGCGGGCACGTCGTCCCACCTGGTTACGGGCCGGCCGGGAGGCGCGAGGGCGCTCAGGTCGCATCCGAACGAGACGACCCGCACGGCGGACGCCAAATCGTCGCGGGTGACGCGCCTGGGGCGGAGGGCTCCGACATCGAGCCCGTCCCCGCGCAGCCCGTCGCGAACGGCCGGCGGGATCGCCGGCTCGGGTTCCAGCCCGGCCGCCGTCGCGGCGACGTCGAGGCCGCGCTCCGCGGCGAATCGATTCCAGTAAGCCGCGGCGATGACACTCTTCGCGGCTCCGTGCAGACACACGAAGACGATCGTTTGCCGGGCCGGCACGGCACACACTCCTTTGACGCCGGCATCCGGCCGCCGCCTCGTCACTTGACGAAGACCCACGCGGGTTTGAGGATCTCGAAGCCCACGAGGCCGACGACGGCGGTGGCGGCCACGAGCAGCGGACTGCTCACCTTCCAGCGGGCGAGCGCGAGGAGGCTCGTGACGGCGATCAGCCCGGTGAGCCAATCGCCGATCGCGATTCGTCCCAGCAGCACGCCCGCGCCCATGATGGTGCCGATCGCCGCCGCGTACGCTCCCTTCACGAAGCCCTGGACGTTGGGATTGTCGCGGTGGCGCATCAGCATCGGCGCGACGATCAAGATGAGGAGAAACGACGGTAGAAAGATGCCGACCGTCGACACGAGCGATCCCCACGGGCCCGCGACCAGGTAGCCGACGAACGTCGCCGTGATGACGACGGGCCCGGGGCTCAGCATTCCCATCGCGACGGCTACCAGGAACTGCGGCCCGGTGAGCCAGCCGGTCTGCTGCACGAGGCCTTTCTCGAGAAAGGGCACAATGACAAGCCCGCTTCCGAACGTGAGGCTTCCGGCCTTCAAAAAGAACACAAGCAGCCGGCCGAAGATCGCCGGCGCCGCAGGGCCGGCCGCAAGCGGCACGGCGGCCAGCAGAGGGATTGCCGGTGCTCCCGACCGCCGGCGGAGGAGGGTGCCGTAATATGCGATCCCGATCGCGCCCGCGGCGATGAACAGGACCGCGACCTCCGCCCGTAGGGCCACAGTGACGGCGAAACACCCGGCGGCGATGGTCCACTGCAGCCGATCTTCCATCCCGAGCTTGGCGAGGCGATAACAGGAATACACGATCAGTGCGATCACGGCCGGGCTGACGCCGTAGAAAATGCCCTTCACCGGCGGTAGGTCGCCGAAGTGGGCGTAGAGCGCGCCCAGCGCCGCGACGAAGACAAAGTTGGGGACGATGAACGCCCACCCTCCCGCCCAGGCGCCCCAAAATCCACCGCGGATGTATGAGATGAAGATGCCCACCTGGATCGCGAGGGGCCCGGGCAGGGACTGGCACACGGCGACGCCCTCTCGAAACTCTTCCCGCGTGAGCCAGCCGCGCTCCGAGACCAGCTCCTTTTCCATCTGCCCGACCAGCGCTACCGGTCCGCCGAAGCCGATCGTCCCGAGCCGCAGGTAGTAGGCGACGAGGTCACGGATGGGCACGCGGTGGGCGGCAGCGTGCTCGGCGCGCGGCGTGTCGTTCCCCATAGAGATTACGCCTCCGTGTACACGTCCGCCCGGCAGCTGCGCGGAAGAAAGACGTACAGCCGCCGCCGGGTGCGGTCGAAGGCGGTGGTGTGGGCCCCGGCTTCCGTCGCGACCTCCTGCACGACGGCCATTTCCCGCGTGTCGAGGACGGCGATGACCCCGGGCTGTCCGATTGCGACGTAGAGATGCGACCCGTCGGGGTTGTACCAGATCGCGTCCGGCTCCCCCGGGATCGCCGCCCCGGCGACTTCCCGCCCGGTATCGAGGTCCACGGCCGCGACCCGGCCGCCGTCGCAGGCGACGAAGGCACGCCGGCCCTCGAAATCCGCGTCGAGACCGTGGGGGCCGGCCGACGAGACCGGCCACCGGGCCGAGACCGCGGCGGTGCCGGCATCGAGCACAGCCACGCACGCAGGCTCCCGGATGTTGATCAGGAACCGGTCGCGGGCGCCGTCGTACACGCACCACCGAGGCCGGCCCGGCAGCGCCGTTTCGCGCGCCGCGGTGTCCGCGCGCGGATCGGCAAGACGTGCTCGGAAATCCCCTACGTCGGCAACGAGCAGCCGCCGGCGGCGCCCGTCCCATGCCAGTCCGTTCGGCTTCGGGCCGACGGCGATTTCGCCCGCGACGCGGCAGGAGCCCGGGTCGACGACGAGGACCTTTCCCGCGCCGCGCGCCGCCGCAAACACCAAGCGCTCGCGAGGAGCGCACAACACGCCGCTCGCTTCGGGGCACCCCGGAATCGTCCCCTCGTGCGTCACCTGTACCCCGTCGATGACCTCGACGGTCCCGGCGGCCGTGTGCGCGACGAACACGCGGCCGGTCTCGGCATCGACGTCGCCGTGGTCGAACCCGCCGTCCCGGGCGTGAGGTGGGAGGACGATCGAGGCGGTGCACGTCAAGCTCACCGCGTCTACCGCCCCCCCGAGACTTCCTGCCGGCACCACGCGTACAGCGCGTCGTACACCGGGGTCTCCAGCCGGATCTTCTCGTGGTCGTTGTCGCCGTGCACCAGCGCAAAGCCGTGCGCGATGGCTTTGAGGCCGGACGCCTCTGGGATGATGTTGATGTCCGCGGCGACGTCGGCGCCGTGGACGATTTTGGCCAACTTCCGGAGGGCCGGGTCGGTCAGATTGTACTTGGCCATGATCGACTCGAAACTGCACCGGCCGTCTACGTGGCCGAGTTCGACGCCCGTGACGTCGTAGGGGATCGCCTTTTCCCGCTCGGCCGCGGCCAGCACTTCGTCCGCGGGCACGTAGATGAACACGGGATCCTTGTCGACAAACTTCCGGATCAGCCAGGGGCAGGCGATCCGGTCCACGTTCGCGTTCTTCCGCGTGATCCATTTCATCGCCGGACACCTCGA
>DASSJF010000071.1 GCA_035691305.1 bacterium | reverse complement strand
GTAGGCACCGGCGGCGAGAGCTGAAGACGGTGAGACGCCGGGGTGGTGAGCGCCTCCCGAATTTTTCCGCCGTCCGTGCCTCCCCCCGGCTGGTCCTGCCCCGGCGGCGGTCGGTATAATCCTTCGTAAGAGCCAATGCCGAACCGCCTTGCCGGCGCGCGCAGCGCCTATCTCAGTTCCGCCGCCCACCAGCCGGTCGACTGGTATCCGTGGAGCGATGCCGCGTTCGCGCGTGCGCGCGCCGAGGACAAGCCGATCCTGCTCGACGTCGGCGCCGTCTGGTGCCACTGGTGCCACGTGATCGACCGCGAGTCCTACGACGATCCCGAGACCGCCGCGATCATCAACGCGGAGTTTGTGCCCGTGAAGGTGGACCGGGACGAACGGCCCGACGTGGACGTGCGCTACCAGAACGCTGTGAGCGCGATCACCGGCCAGGGCGGCTGGCCGCTCACGGCCTTTCTCACGCCGGACGGGCACGTCTTCTTCGGCGGAACGTACTTTCCGCCGGACGGCGCTCACGGCCGCCCGGGATTCAAGCAGGTGCTTCGCTCGGTGGCGGAGTTCTACCGCACGCGGCGCGACCAGGCCCACGGGTACGCCGGCGAGCTGTTCCAGGCGCTGCACCGTCTGGGCGAGGTGCGCGACTCCGGGGATGTGCTGACGCCGGCGCTCGCGGCGGCGGCGGTCTCCGACATCACGCGGCAGTTCGATCCGGTTCACGGCGGCTTCGGCGGCGCGCCGAAGTTTCCGCACTCGAGCGCGCTCGAGCTGCTGCTGCGCCGGCACGACCGCACGGGGGATGCCGACCTCCTCCAGGTCGTCGTCCGCACGCTCGAAAAGATGGCGCGCGGCGGCGTCTACGATCAGATCGGCGGGGGGTTCCACCGGTATTCGGTGGACGCCGCGTGGATCGTGCCCCACTTCGAGAAGATGCTCTACGACAACGCCGGACTGCTCGCCGTCTACGCCGCGGCGGCGCGGGCCACCGGCCTGCCGCTGCTTCGCGAGACCGCCGCCGGCATCATCGGCTACGTCCGCGGCACGCTGATGGACCGGGCGGACGGCGGGTTCTACACGAGCCAGGACGCCGACATCTCGCTGCACGACGACGGCGACTACTATACGTGGACCAAGGACGAGGCCGCGGCGGCGCTGGGACACGACGAGCTGGCCGCGGCCGCGCCGCGGTACCATCTCGACGGCCCCGGCGAGATGCACCACGATCCGCGCCGCCACGTGCTCTACGTGGACAAGGACCCCGACGTCATCGCGGCGCTGGTGAGCCGGCCGGTCGACGACGTCCGCGGTCTGCTGGCACGCGCGCGGGAGCAGCTGCTGGCCGCGCGGGCCGGACGCACGGCGCCGTTTGTCGACGCGACGATCTACGCGGGATGGAACGGCATGATGATTTCGGCCTTCTTTGCGGCGTCGCGCGTGCCGGGGCTGGAGGACGCGGCCGGGGATGCGCTGCGCGCGCTGGAGAGGATTGTCCGGGACGGTTACGCATCCGGCGCGGAGCGCGCGGCCGGCTCCCGGCCCGCGCCGGGCGGAGCCCGCGGATTCCGCCACGCCGTCGCCGCACCCGACGGTATCGGAGGCCTCCTGGACGACCAGGTGCAGATGGCTCTCGCGCTGCTCGATGCGTTCGAGCACACCGGCGAACCGCGCTTTCTGCGCCTCGCTGCGGAGACGGCGGAGTACGTGCTCGACGAGTTTCGCGCGCCCTCGGGCGCGTTTTTCGACACGGCCGCGACCGGCCGCGAGTCGCGACCCGGCGGTCTCGGTCTGCCGTACGTCCCGGTTCAAGACGCGCCCATGCCGTCCGGCAACGGCACCGCGGTGCTCGTCCTGGACCGCCTCGCCGCGCTGACCGGGGAAGACAGGTATCGCGCCGAGGCCGAGCGGGCGCTGCGTGCGTGCGCGCCGGGGCATGTCGAGCAGGGGCTGTTTACGGCGACGCTCGCTCTGGCGCTCGAGACGCACCTCGCGCCGCCGCTGCACGTCGTGATCGTCGGGCCGCGCGGACAGTCCGCAACCGAAGCGCTTCGCGCCGCCGCCCTCCGGACGTACCGCCACGGTCTCGTCGTGCAGACCTACGATCCCGCCGCGCGGGACGGGGAGCCGGGCCGGCTCCCGCCCCCCGTCGCGGGCTCGGCCGCCGCGGCGGCCGGCGCGGCGCCGCGCGCCTACGCGTGCACGGCCACCGAATGCGCCGCTCCGGCAGCGTCGCCGGACGCCCTCGCGGAGACGATCCGGACGTTCGGCCGTACCACGGCTTGAGCTACGTCCGGCTCAAGCACGCGCTCTCCGCGATCGCGCTCCGATCGCTCGACGGCCCCGCGCTCCCGCCCGCGGTCGCCGCGATGGCGGTATACGCCCGGCGCGCCGGTTCCGGCGTGGCCGTCCCGGCGGCGCTGCTGGCGCGGGACGCGGGCGTCGCTCCCGGGGCGCTCCGGCTCACGTTACTGGAGACCGGCCTGTTCATAGAAGAAGACGGTGCCATCGCGCTCGCGCCTCCCTACCGCCCGCACGCCGATTACTTCGGGCGGCAGGTGACGCGCCTCATCGAAGCGCGGCGTCTTGCCGCCGAGCCGACACCGCCCGGCATGCCGGACGAACTCCACCGCGGGGCCGCGCTTTTCAACGCGGGTCTTTTCTTTGAAGCCCACGAGTACTGGGAAGACGTGTGGCGCGCGAGCCGCCCGCCGGAGCGCTCTTTTTACCACGGGCTGGTGCAGGCCGCGGCCGGCTGCTATCACGCCGAGAAGGGGAACGCGCACGGCGCCGCCGTCCTCCTCGCCAAGGCGCGTGCCAAACTGGAGCTCTACGCGCCCCGCTACCTCGGACTCGATATCGCGGCGCTGCTGGCGGCGCTCGGGACCGTTCGCGCCGGCCGGCCGCCACAGGGAACCGGGGCCGATGCGGGCATGCTTCTCCGGCTCGCCGGGCCTTTGCGATGATCCCGGATCAGCTCTCGCTGATTCCACCGTCCGGCCCCGCGCCGATCGGCGGCCGCATCTACGTTGGGACGTGCTCGTGGGCGGAGAAGTCGTTCGTGAAGAGCGATTTCTATCCGCCCGGCGTGCGCAGCGCCTCGGACCGGCTGCGCTATTACGCGGGCCGGTTTCCCACCGTGGAAGTCGACGCCTCGTATTTCGCGCTGCTGCCGCCGGCGTACAGCCGGCGCTGGGCGGAGGAGACGCCGCCGGGATTCGTCATGAATGCGAAGGCCTTCGGTCTCTTCACCGGGCACGGCGCCGCGGTGAAGCGGCTGCCGGCGGGCTTCGCGAGCCTGCTCCCGCCGCGGCTGCGCGACGCGGCCGAGGTGAAGCTCGCGGACGTCCCCGAGGAGTTCCGGAACGCCTGCTGGGACGCCTACCGGGAGTTTCTGACGCCGCTCGCCGCCGCGGGGAAACTCGGCTACGTGCTCTTCCAGCTGCCGCCGGGGACCAGGTACTCGCCCGAGGCGGTCGAGGAGATGGCCCGGTGGCGGGAGGAGCTGGGCGGCCGGTCGATCGCCGTCGAGTTTCGCCACCGCAGCTGGTCGCGGCACCCCGAGGTGCTCGCGGAGCTCACGCGCCTCGGCCTCGCCTACGTGATGGTGGACCTGCCGGACCTGCCGTGGTTGATGCCACCCGTCGAAGCCGTCACCTCCGATCTGGCGGTGATCCGGTTTCACGGGCGCAACCGCGACGGCTGGGCGCGCGCGGGCGCCACGACAGGCGAGCGCTACGACTACGAGTACTCCGGCGACGAGCTGCGGCAGTGGGCCGGCGTGGCGCGGCGGCTGGCCGAGCGCGCGGGCAGGCTCTATGCGATGTTCAACAACCACGTCGGCGGCGCGATGGCCCGCGACGCGCGGACGCTGGCGGGGCTGCTGGAAGGCGGCGGTTAATCCAGTCTAGCGCCGGCGCGCGGCGTAGAATAGGCGCCCCGTTTCCGTGTTCAAGGGCTCGAACGACGGTCCGCCCCAGCGGCCGAGTACCTCGAGGCCGGCGGCCGCCAGCGCCGCGTCGATCGCCGGGATCGGGTATCCGCGCTCCCGATGGACTTCTCGGACCCGTTCGAAGAGGTCGCCCTGCCGGCGCAGAAACGCGTTGACGCGCAGCGTCGCCACCCCGGTGTCGTAGTCGAACTCGCTCTGATCGGCCTCGAACACGTCGTCCGCGTCCTGGATGATCCAGACGCGGTTGCCCCAACGCGTCGCCAGCCCGCGGACCGTGTTCATGTCGAAGAGGAACAAGCCCCGCGGCCGGAGCGCGCCCGCGATCGCCGTTATCGCCCGGCGCAACTCAGCCTCGTCGACGAGATAGTTCAGGCCGTCGTAGAGGCACGTCGCCGCGTCGACGGGCTCCGGCAGCCGCAACTCGCGCATGTCCTGCTCGAACCAGGTGACGCGCACGCCGCTGTGGTCCGCGGCCGACCGCGCGAGGGCCAGCATCTCCGGCGATTGGTCGATGCCGGTCACGGTCAGTCCGCGGCGGGCCATCGCCACCGCGAACTCGCCCGCGCCGCACGCCACGTCCGCCAGCGTGCGCGCGCCGTCCCCGTGGCGGTCGAGCACGGCCGCGACCCAGGGCACGAGCTGGAGGCTGAACCGCCCCTGGCCGGCTTTGGCGTAGGCTTCCGCGTAGCGCCGGTAGATGCTCACGGCCCCGTCTGTTCGGCGATCTCGGCGGCGTTCCTGTGGCGGTTCGCGGCGGCCGGGGCGGGGGAAAACGGAAGGAAAGGAGGCAGGCCCATATGCTGCAGACCATTGTGGTTCTCCTACTGCTGATCATGGACGCCGCGATCGTGCTGACCAACCCGTCCGCGTTCCAAGGTGCGCTGACCCTCAGTGTTCCCGGCGCGGCGGACCAGACCGTCACCGCCACGCTCCGGGATCTGATGGTGGCCGCGGGCATCGCGCTCGCCCTGGCGTGGAGCGCCGCGTTGATCGATCGCGCCGCCCTCGACCGGCGGGTGCAACACCACGAGCGGACGATGCGCGTCATGAGCGATGAGATCCTCCGCATGAAGGCCCGGGCCTACGACGAGGAGCGGCAGCCGCTCGACGACATCCGGGTCAGGCTCGATACGCTCGACCGGGACATTCGCAGTCTCCGGGCGAGGATCGATCGCGAGCCACCGTCGAAGCCGGCCGACACGACGCGAGTCACCGTGGGGAATCCGCGCGAAGCGGCGTGATCACCCGAAGGCGTGCCGGCGCCCGCGAGGGCCGCGGGGTGTGAACGAGCAGGGAACACGCCGGACCGCGCGGCAGTGTTCTCCATGCCCACGAAGATCCGCGACGTCGTCGTGCGCGACATCCGTTTCCCCACCTCGCGCGCCCTCGACGGCTCCGACGCGATGAACCCCGACCCCGACTACTCCGCGGCCTACGTCGTCCTCAAGACCGACGACCCGTCCGGGCCGGAGGGGCACGGTCTCACGTTTACGATCGGCCGCGGCAACGATCTCTGCGTCGCCGCGGCGCGCGCCCTCGCGCCGATCGTCCGCGGCCGGACGGTCGAGGACTGCACCCGCGACATGGGCGCGTTCTACCGGACGCTCACCGGGGACAGCCAGTTCCGGTGGATCGGTCCGGAGAAGGGCGTCGTCCACCTCGCGACGGCCGCGCTCGTAAACGCGATGTGGGACCTGTACGCGAAGCGGGAGCACAAGCCGCTCTGGAAGCTCCTCGCCGACCTCAGCCCCGAGGCGCTGGTGGCCGCGGTCGACTTCCGCTACCTGACGGATGTCCTGAGCCCGGACGAGGCGCTCGAGCTGCTCCGCCGGCAGCACGCGGCGCGCGCCCGGCGTGAGGTCGAGATGCGCCGCGACGGCTTTCCGGCGTACACGACGTCCGCCGGGTGGCTCGGCTATCCGGACGAGAAGGTTCGCCGGCTGTGCCGCGAGGCGACCGCCGCGGGTTGGACGCACGTCAAGATGAAGGTCGGCGTCAATCCCGACGACGACCGGCGCCGCGCGGCCCTGATCCGGGAGGAGATCGGCCCGGACCGCGCGCTGCTGATGGACGCGAATCAATACTGGGACGTCGGGACGGCCATCGAGCGGACGCGCGCGCTCGCGCCGTTCCGCCCGCTGTGGATCGAGGAGCCGACGAGCCCCGACGACGTCCTCGGACACGCCGCGATCGCGCGCGCCGTCGCGCCGATCGGGGTCGCCACCGGCGAGCACGTGCACAACCGCGTGATGTTCAAGCAGTACTTTCAGGCCGGCGCGATCGCCTTCTGCCAGGCGGACGTGGCCCGTCTCGGCGGCGTCAACGAGATGCTGGCGGTCCTGTTGCTCGCGGCCAAGTTCGGGATCCCGGTCTGCCCGCACGCCGGCGGCGTCGGCCTGTGCGAGTACGAGCAGCACGTCTCGCTGTTCGACTACATCGCGGTGTCGGGCTCGCTCGAGCGGCGTGTCCTCGAATACGTCGACCACCTGCACGAGCACTTCGTCGACCCGGTCGTGATCCGGCGGGGACGCTACATGCCGCCCGAGCGCCCGGGCTTCAGCATCGCCATGCGGCCGGACTCGCTCGACGCGTACGAGTTTCCCACCGGCCGCGCTTGGACGAGCGCGGCCGGGCGGCGGGAGGCGGCGGGATGACCGCGGGCGTGCGGATCGCGCGGGTCTGGGTTCCCGGACGGGGCGCGTCGCTCGGCCTCTGCGAGGGACCGGAAGTCCGCGTGCCCCCGGCGTCGGCCGGCGCGCCGGCCGATTCGCTCGACGCGCTGTGCGCGGAAAGTTCGCGGACGCACGCGCGCGCCGCGGACGTGGCGCGGTCGATGCTCGGCGGAGGTCAGGCGTATTCGTATCGCGATCTCGACCGGGCGCCCGCGCCGGACCGGCCGCACCTGATGATCCCGATCGCGGCACCCGAAGTGTGGGCCGCGGGCGTCACCTACGAGCGCAGCCGCGAGGCGCGGCTCGCCGAGACGACGACCGCCGGCATCTACGACAAGGTCTACGACGCCGAGCGGCCCGAAGTGTTCTTCAAGGCCACCGCGTCGCGGTGCGTCGGCCCGAACGCCCCCGTCGGCGTGCGCGCCGACTCGCGCTGGACCGTGCCGGAACCTGAACTGGCGGCGGTGCTCGGTGCGGACGGCTCGGTGGTCGGCTACACACTCGGCAACGACATGAGCGCGCGCGACATCGAGGGCGAGAACCCGCTCTATCTCCCTCAGGCCAAGATCTACCGGGCGTGCTGCAGCCTGGGGCCCGTGGTGGTCCTGACGGATGCGCCGCTCGAACGGGATCTCGTCCTGCGGTGCCGCATCGCACGCGGCGGCCGCGCGGTGTTCTCGGGTGAGGTGGCGACCTCGCGCCTCCGGCGGCCGCTGCGGGAACTGATCGACTGCCTTCGGCGGGCCAACGACGTGCCGCCGATGACGGTGTTGCTGACGGGGACCGGCATCGTGCCGCCGGACGAGTTCGCGTGCGAAGCCGGGGACGTGATCGAGATCAGCGCGGATGAGATCGGCGTGCTGCGGAATCCGGCGGTGCGCGTCGCCTAACCCTAACGGCCGGCTAATCGTGTCATGATGGCCGGCGGTCCGCCCGCGCCGGCGGCAGCAGGATCGCGGTCGCGACGAGACCGCCGCCAAACGCGAACCGGCCGGTAAATCGGTGGCCCGCGGCGAACGGCGCCGCCGGGACCAGCAGGCCGGCCGCGAAGACGCGAGACGCCGGATCGAGGGTGACCGCGCACTCGTGGAAATGGAGGCGCGTCCCGGACAGGGTGCGCAGGCTCTTGTACAGCGACTCCTTTGCGCTGAACATCGCCGCGGCGCTCCGCTGCCGCTGCTCGCCGTCTGTGCCGAAGGGGCCCGCGGCGATCTCTTGCGGTGACAGCACGCGCGGCAGCAGCGCGGGCCGGAAACGCGCGGTGTCCTCGATGTCGATTCCGATCGCGGCGGCGTCGGCCGTCCGCGCGACGGCCACCGCGCAGTAGCCGGCCCCGTGGGTAATGGAACCCGTTATGCCGTCGGGCCAGCGGGGCGACCGGTCGGGGCCGATCGGCAGCGCCCGGGACGCCGTTCCGAGCATTTCGAGAGCGCGGTGGGCGAACCGCCGGCCGGTGGCGAACTCCCGACGGCGCTTCGGCGCGGCGCGGCCCAGATAGGCCAGTTCCTCGGGCCACAAGCCGTCCTGCTCGTCCGTGACGGGGCCTTCGACCACGACCACCGGCCGGTCGAGGAGCTGCGTGACGAGACCGTCCATGCGCACATCTTAGCAGTGCGGGTGGCGTAGAGAAGGAGTGACGATGGGAGCGTTTGGTCTCACGCTGGCCAACCGCGGCGTCCTGCTCGGCGCCGTGACGCCCGACGAGCTGCTGGACCTCGGAGAGGCCGCCGACCGGTCGGGGGCGTTCCAGTCTCTCTGGGTGGGGGACAGCCTGCTCGCGAAGCCGCGCCTTGAATCCGTGGTCCTGCTCGGCGCGCTCGCGGGCCGCACGCGGCGCGTGCGGGTCGGCGTCGCCTGCATGGCGACGTTTCCCCAGCGCCATCCGGTGCTGCTCGCGGCCCAGTGGGCCAGCCTCGACGTCATCTCCAACGGCCGGGCGCTGCTGATCGCCTGTCTGGGCGGCGCCGACGAGATGAGCGCCGCCCAGGCGCTCGAGCACCGCACGATGGGCATCCTCTCGAAGGAGCGGATCGGGCGGCTCGAAGAGGGGATCGTCCTCCTGCGGCGTCTGTTCACCGAAGAGCGCGTCGTCCACCAGGGCCGGTTCTACCGGACCGAAGGCGTGACGATCGAGCCGAGGCCGGTCCAGAAGCCGCTCCCGATCTGGATCGCGAGCAACCCCACCACCGTCACCTATAAGGTCGGCCAGGCGGTGGACCGGCGCAACGTCGATCGGGCGTTCCGGCGCGTGGCGCGCCTTGCCGACGGCTGGATGACCAACAAGATTCCGCCCAAGGTCTTCGGTGAGCAGTGGCAGATCATCCGGGACTTGGCCGCGGAAGAGGGGCGCGACCCCGCCGCGCTCGGCAACGTCCTCTACCACAACATCAACATCAATCCGAACCGCGCCGCGGCGCTCGACGAGAGCACGAAGTTCCTGAACCAGTACTACACGGCCAACTTCACGCCGGCGTTCGTGGAGGCGTGGACCGCGATGGGAACGCCCGCGCAGTGCATCGAGCAGTTTCATGCGTACTTCGAGGCCGGGGTGCAGGAGATCGCGGTGCGGCTCGCGTCCTGGCAGCAGCGCCGGCAACTCGATCTCTTTCTCAACGAGGTGGCGCCGGCGTTTGCGTCGGGCCGCCGGGCAGGGACCGCGCGCTGAACGGCCGGCCGGGTGCTCGGAGGCTATCGGCCGGAGTGCGTCGTGAAGGAGGCTTCGGGGCTCGCGAAGATCTTAGTTGATCTCGACGAAGCGGGCATCTGCCAGGCACATCCTGAGAGGTTGAGCCGGAAGGAGGACCGCGACGTGGAACACCGGCCCATCGATCGATTCCATGAGGTTTTCCGGACGCGCAAGCCCGTCATCGCGATGGTTCATCTCGCCGCCCTCCCGGGAACGCCGCTGCACGATGCGGAGCGGGGCATGGCCGCGATCGTCGAGGCCGCCCGCGCCGACCTCACCCACCTCCAGGGCGCCGGCGTCGACGCCGTCATGTTCGGGAACGAAAACGACCGTCCCTACGAATTGCGCGTGGACACGGCCTCGACGGCCGCGATGGCGTACGTCATCGGCCGGCTGGCGGGCGAGATCCGGTGTCCCTTCGGCGTCGACGTGCTGTGGGACCCGCTGAGCACGATGGCGCTCGCCGCGGCGACCGGCGCGCAGTTCGTGCGCGAGATCTTCACCGGACTCTACGGCTCCGACATGGGGCTGTGGGAGGGCGCGGCCGCGAAGGCGTTGCGCTACCGTCGTCTCCTCGGGCTCGACCGGCTGCTGTGCCTGTTCAACGTGTCGGCCGAATTCGCGTCGCCGCTCGATGCGCGGACGCTTCCCGCCCGCGCGAAGAGCGCGGCCTTTTCGAGCCTGGCGGACGCGGTGCTCGTTTCCGGCGCCATTACGGGGGAGGCCGTGGCGCTTGAGGCGCTCAGGGCGGTCAAGGCGGAGCTGCCGTCCGTGCCGGTGCTGGCGAACACCGGCGTCACCCACGACAACGTGGCCGCCATCCTCGAGGTCTGCGACGGCCTCATCGTCGGGACGTCGCTGAAAGTGGACGGCGTCACCTGGAACGCCGTGGACCCGCGCCGGGCGGAGCGGTTCATGACGATCGTCCGCGACGCCCGACGGTGAGCCCGCGGTGATCCTCGGCATCGACATCGGCAGCAGCGGCGCGAAGGCGGTGCTGCTCGACGCCGGCGGCCGGCCGCGGTTTCAGGGCGACGAACCTCACGCGCTCTCCACGCCGTACCCGGGATGGGCCGAGGAGGACCCCGCGGCGTGGTGGCGGGGCGTGCTCCGCCTCGCGGGCCGCGCCGCGGCCGCGTGCGGCGGCGAGCGGCTGCGGGGGCTCGGCATCTCCACGATGACGCCGGCCGTGATCCTGCTCGACCGGTCGGGTGCGCCGGTGCGGCCGTCGATTCAGCAGAACGACGCCAGGGCCGCGGCCGAACTTGCGCGGTGCCGGGAGCGCTACGCCGACGACGAGATGTTCGCCCGCGCCGGCTCCGTCTGGAACCAGCAGATGGTGCCCCAGAGGCTCCTGTGGATCCGCGAGCACGAACCGGAGGTGTGGCGGCGCGCGGTCCGCGTCACCGGCGCAGTCGAGTATCTGACCCACCGCCTGACCGGCGCCGTCTACGCGGAGGCGAACTGGGCGCTCGAATCCGGCATGTGGGACGTGCGGCAGGGCGGCTGGAACCACGACCTGCTGGCACGGTTGGAGTTTCCCGTCCTCGCGCTGCCGTCCGTCAAACGAGCGCACGAGCCGGCCGGCGAGCTGCGGAACGACGACGCGCAGGACGCGGGCCTGCCGCGCGGCCTGCCGGTGATCGCTGGCAGCGCGGACCACATGGCCGCCGCCCTCGGCGCGGGACTGCGGCGATCCGGCGACGTCGTGCTCAAGTTCGGCGGGGGCGGGGACGTGCTCTACGTCATGGACGCGTTCGCGCCGCTGCGCGAGCTCTACATCGACTTTCACGATATTCCGGGGCTGTACGTGCTCAACGGCTGCATGACGACCTCCGGCAGCCTGGCGGCGTGGTTCAGAGAGCGGTTCCGGCCGGGGCAGAGCTTCGCCGAACTCGACCGGGAAGCCGCCGCCGTGTCCTGCGGGGCCGACGGTCTGATCGTGCTCCCGTACTTCCTCGGCGAGAAAACCCCGCTCCACGATCCGTACGCGCGCGGCACGATCGTGGGCCTGACGCTGTCGCACACGCCGGCGCATCTCTTTCGCGCGGTCCTCGAAGGGGTATCGTACGCGTTCCGCCACCATGTGGAAGTGATCGAATCCGCCGGACACCGCGTCGACCGCGTCTACGTCGTCGACGGCGGCGCCCGCAGCGAGTTGTGGCGAACGATCACCGCGTCGACGCTGAACCGTGAAGTGCACCAGCTCGAAGGCGGCCAGGCCACGAGCGCGTACGGTACCGCGGTGCTCGCCGGGGTCGCCCAAGGAATGTGGACCTGGTCGGATTTTCCGGTGCCGAAAATCTCCACCGTCACGGAGCCCGACCCGGCCGCGGTTCCGGTGTATGACGACCTGTACGCCGCGTACCGCGATGTCTACCGGCGCCTCAAAGACCTGTATCCGCGGCTCTCGGCGCGTCCTTCGAGGTGATGGCCATGGTGCGATTCGCAGCGGTGCCGGTGGTGCTGGCGGCGGTTCTGGCGCTCGGTGCGCCGGTGCCTTCGGCGCGGAGTCAGTCGGTGACGGCGACCGGCTCCGTGGCGGTGTATTTCACGCCGCAGGACCGCCCGGGAGACGCGGTCCTCCGCGCGTTCAACGGAGCGCAGCGGCAGATCGTCGCCGCGATCTACGAGTTCACGCTCTCCGACGTCGCGGAGGCGCTCATCGCGGCGCGGGCGCGACACGTCGACGTGCGGGTGATCATGGACGAGAGCGCGTCGAAGGACCGCGGCAGCCAGTACTTTCGGCTCTCGCAGGCGCTCGGCTCGCGCCTCCGCCGGCGGGCCGGCCTCAACGGTGCGTCCGGCATCGTGCACAACAAGTTCGCCGTCGTGGACGGGGCCCGCGTGTTGACCGGGAGCTTCAATTGGACGTACTCGGCGGAAGACCGGAACTGGGAGAACCTGGTCGTGATCGACAGCCCCGCGGTCGCCCAGGCGTACGCGCGGCAGTTCCAGCGGATGTGGCAGGCTCCGTAGCGGAAGGAGATTGTTCGGTCCTGCGTTGAGGTCGCGGCGGGGGGCCCTGGCGGAGGGGGTGGGATTCGAACCCACGGACCCCGGTTAAGAGGTCACGGTTTAGCAAACCGTTGCCTTGGACCACTCGGCCACCCCTCCGGGCGCTCCTATGGTACCCTCCTTGAACCCCGTTCGCAAGCGACGCGGGAAAGCAGTAGGCGAACCGCTAAACGCGGGCGAACTGTGGCACATTTGTCGAGGCGCACGCGTACGGCGCCAAGAGTCCAAGTTCGACGGGTCGGAACCCGGGCGGAAGGAGATTGATGCGTCGGTCTGCGCTGTTGGTGGCGGTGTGCCTCGGGCTCGCGGCCGCTTTGTCCGGAATGGCGCGGGCGTCGGTCCCGGGCGGCACGTTCGTCACGGTGATCACGGAAAACCCGGACAACCTGGACCCGTATCTTCACGGCCTGCTCGCATCCGGCAGCGTCTACCGCTACGTGTTTGACAGCCCGTTTACGGTCGACTGGACGGGCCGGTGGAAACCCGCGCTCGCGACCTCCTACACCGTGAGTCCCGACGGCAAGACGTGGACCCTCACGCTGCGGTCCGGTGTGCGCTGGTCGGATGGGCATCCGTTGACGTCCGCGGACGTGAAGTACACCTGGCAGTTGGCCACCAACAAAGACGTCCACATCACGTATGCGACCGGCTTTGACAAGATCGCCTCGATCGACACCCCGGGCCCGACGAAGGTCGTCTATCATCTGAGGGAGGCGTATGCGCCGTTCCGGGAGCAGGTGATGGGCGCGCCGATCATCCCGCAGCACATCCTCGGCCCGCTCCCGGCCGATCAGATCAACCGCGCGCCGTTCAACCAGAAGCCCGTCGGCACCGGTCCGTTCACCGTTACGGAGTTCGCGACCGACGACCACGTGACGCTGAGCGCGAACCCCTTGTACTGGGGTTCCAAGCCGAAGCTGCGTCGGATCGTCGTCCGGATCGTGCCCGACCAGAACACGCAGGTCAATCTCATGAGGGCCGGCGACCTGAGCGTGCTCACCGGCGTGCCGCCCGCGCGCCTGGAAGAGATGCGCCGCGCACCGGCGGTCGCCGTCAAGCGGTACCTGTCGCCGGTGTATCAGCTGATCCAGCTCGACGAGTACGGCTTCCTGAAAGACGTCACCGTCCGCCAGGCGCTCGACTTCGCGACACCCAAGGCGTCCATCATCAGGAACGTGATGAAAGGCCAAGCGGAGCCCGCCGTGAGCGACATGGTGCCCAACGGACCGTGGGCCAACAAAACGCTGGCGCCGCGCCCCTTCGACCTCGATCGGGCGAAGGCGATGCTGCGCGGGGACGGTTTCGTGCCCGGCCCCGGCGGCGTGTTGACGAAGAACGGGCGCCGCCTCGAGATCCCGCTGTGGACGCTTTCCGGCCGGCAGACCGACGCGCAGATGATCGAAGTGATCGCGCAGGCGTGGCGTGCGCTCGGCGTGGCGACGGAGACGCACGTGGCGAGCGCCGCGGCGCTGTTCGGGCAGAACGGCCCGCAGTGGAACGGCAAGGACGCGGCGCTGCTGTTCAGCTGGGGGCAGGGGACTTTTCCCGAGAACCGGATCAACTGGCATTCCTCGTACATCCCCAAGGACGCGAACGCACCGGGCGAGAACGCGGAGCGGTACAGCAGCCCGGAGATGGACCGGCTGCTCGACGAGGCTGACCGGACGGTCGACGAGGCCAGGCGCCGCGCGATCTACGCGCGGATCCAGGAACTCGAGCACCGCGACGTGCCGGTGATCTTCGTCTTCTGGTTCGTCAACAACAATGCGGTGGCCGCCAACGTTTCCGGCTACGATGTGTCCACGTTCGGTGAGACCCCGCCGGAAAGCTGGAGCACGCGCTAACTCCCGCGGACGCCCGCCGGTGAGCGTTTGATGTCGTCGTTTGTCGCGCGCCGCGTGGCACAGGCGGTGCTGCTGCTGATCGCCGTCTCGTTCGTCAGCTACGGCATCATGAACGTCGCGCCCGGCGGCCCGCTGGCGGTCTACCTCCACAACCCCCAGGTGACGCCGGACAAGATCGACCTGCTGCGCCACCAACTGGGGCTCGACCGGCCGTGGTACCCCCGCTACCTGGCGTGGCTCGGCGGGCTCGCGCAGGGCCACTGGGGTTACTCCTACTACACCGGCCGGCCGGTGCTCGCGATGATCGGGGAACGCCTCCCGGCTACGTTCACGCTCATGCTCGGCGCGTTCGTCCTCGCGATCGGCCTGTCGTTTCCCATCGGCCTCTACGCCGCGACGCACAAGTACGAGTGGGGCGACAACCTGTTGTCGTTCGGGGCGTTCTTCGCCTGGGCGATGCCGACGTTCTGGTTCGGCCTGATGCTGCAATTGCTGTTCGGCGTGCAGTTCCGTCTCTTGCCCGTTGCCGGCATGCACGAGATCGGCGTCACGTCCGCCGCGGACCTCGGCCGGCATCTCGTGATGCCCGCGATGGTGCTCGGCCTCGGCTCGATGGCGAGCTGGAGCCGCTATCTCCGCAGCAGCCTGCTCGATACGCTTGGTCAAGACTACGTCCGGACGGCGCACGCGAAGGGCCTCTCCCGCCGCCGCGTGCTGCGCCGTCACGTCTTGCGCAACTCGCTGATTCCGATCGTCACGCTGATGGGCCTCGACCTGCCGGCGCTCTTCAGCGGCGCGGTCGTGACCGAGTCGATCTTCGGCTGGCCGGGGATGGGGCGGCTCTTTCTCTCCGCGCTCAACAACCGCGACTATCCGCTCCAGATGGCCGGCCTCATGATCAGCGCGGCGCTGCTGATCGCCGGCAACCTGCTCGCGGACCTGACGTACGCGGCGCTCGACCCACGCATCAAGTATGACTGAGCCGCGCGGGCTGCGGGCGCTCGCGTGGATGCGCTTCCGGCGCCACCGGATGGCGCTGGCCGGCGTGGCGGTCCTCGCCGTGATCGTCGCGGGCGTGGTGTGCGCGCCGCTCCTGACACGGTACGATCCGACCGCGCTCGATCCGGACCACAGCCTCTCGCCCCCGGCGCACAACCACATCTTGGGCACGGATGATCTCGGTCGCGATGAATTCGCGCGCGTACTCTTCGGCGGGCGGGTCAGCCTGCTGGTCGGAATCACGGCGATGCTGCTGGGCACCGCGATCGGCGTGACGTTTGGGTCCGTCGCCGGCTACATGGGCGGGTGGGTCGATACCGCCGTGATGCGTCTCGTCGATCTCGTGCTCAGCTTCCCGGCCATCTTCCTTCTATTGATATTGCTGAACTGGACGGCGGGCAGGGCGCCCGTGATCATGATGGTCGCTTACCTGGGGCTGTTCGGGTGGACGGGGCTCGCCCGGATCGTGCGCGCCGAGTACCTGTCCCTGCGGTCGCGGGAGTTCGTTGAGGACGCGCGCGCGGCCGGGGCCGGGACGCCGCGCATCATCTTCCGGCACATCCTGCCGAACGCGATGGGGCCGATCCTCGTCCAGGCCGCGTTCGCCGTGGCGGGCGCGATGCTGGCCGAGGCCGCGCTCGATTTCCTGGGGTTTGGGCTGCCACCGGGCATCCCGACTTGGGGTAATCTAATGACACAGGCCCAGAACTATATGACGACCAACCCCGTGCTGGTCATCGCGCCGGGCCTCGTCGTGACGCTGACGGTCGTGTCGGTGTTCTTCATCGGGGACGCCCTGCGCGACGCCCTGGACGTCCGGTCACGATAGGCCTCAGACACCGGCCGAAGGACCTGTCCGGCATTGTCGATTTCCGGGTTCGCTGAACGACCATCCTGTGTGACGCAACTCTGGGCCGGACGGGAGGTTTGGAGATGGCAACGAGGACCGAATACCAGCACGGCGAGTTTTCGTGGGTGCAGCTGGGCACGAACGACCCGGCTGCGTCCAGACGGTTCTACGGCGGGTTGTTCGGGTGGCAGTTCAACGACATGCCGGCCGGGCCGAACATGACCTACACGTTTTTGGAACTCGACCACAAGAGCGTCGGCGGTGCTTTTGACACCAAGGACATGGGCGAACACATCCCGCCCCACTGGATGCCCTTCATCAACGTGCGGAGCGCGGACGAGATCGCGAAGCGCACGAAGGCCAACGGTGGCCGGGTCCTGATGGGCCCCGATGACGTGATGGACGTGGGCCGGCAGGTTGCGATCGCGGATCCCACCGGCGCGCGGGTGGCCGTGTGGGAGGCGAAGAAGCATAAGGGTGCGGCGCTCGTGGGCGAAGATGGGGCGATGTGCTGGAACGAGCTGATGACACCGGATATCGAGGCGGCCGGCCGGTTCTACCGTACGGTGTTTGACTGGTCTTCGGAGCTGGTCGATACTAGCGCGGACAGCTCATACACGATCTTCAAGGGCGGCAGCACCATGATCGCCGGGATGATGGCAAGGCCGCAGCGGCTCAAGGACGTGCCGCCGAACTGGCTCACGTACTTCGGCGTCAAGGACGTCGACGCGTCGGCCGCCAAGGTTCGGGAGCTCGGCGGGCGGATCAACATGCCGCCGACGGACATCCCCGATATCGGCCGCTTCTCGGTCTGCGCCGATCCGCAGGGCGCGGTGTTAGCGATCGCGCATTTTCTCCCGCCTACGCACTAACGGCGCACCAAGCGCAGGAAGCACGCGGGGACGGGCCGGCGCAGCGGCCCGTCCCCGTTCCGTGCGCGGGTCGGGAGGAGGCGGCGGCGGCGCGGGGAACAGCACCGTCCCGGCCGCGTCGCGGCCGGCTAAGGAGGCCTCCCATGGCGACCCATTACGCTCCCGAAGATCGCGTCCACTTCACCTGGGACGTCCGGCACGAGCCCACGATCGTCGCGGAGAGCGGCGACGTCGTGGTCGTGCACTCGCGCGACGTGAGCGACAACCAGATCACGCGGGCGTCGACCGCCGCAGTGCTCTCGTCCATGAACTGGAGCCGCGTCTACCCGCTCGCCGGGCCGGTGTTCGTGAAGGGTGCCCGCCCGGGCGACACGCTGGCGGTCGAGATCCTCGACATGCACACGACGGAAGGTTGGGGATGGACCGCCATCATCCCCGGCTTCGGTTTGCTCGCCGACGACTTCAAGGAGCCCGCGTTGAGGATCTTCGATCTCACCGACGGCGACGCCGCATACCTGCGTCGTGACATCGCGATCCCGATCGAACCGTTCTTCGGTACGATGGGCGTCTGCCCGGCCGGCGCGAAGGAGCAGGCGGTGATGCCCCCGGGAACGTTCGGGGGCAACATGGATACGCGTCAACTCACGCGCGGCACGACGCTCTACCTACCCGTACAGGTCGAGGGCGCCTTGTTCAGCTGCGGCGACGCGCACGCGGCGCAGGGCGACGGGGAGGTCTGCGTCAGCGCCATCGAGGCGCCGATGTACGCGACGTTCCGGCTGTCGGTGCAGAAGGGGCGCTCGATTCCCGGCCCGCAGTTCGCGCACCCGGGGCCGCTCACGCCGAGGGTCAACCACGGCGGATGGTACGGGACGACCGGCGTCGGACCCGATCTGCACAAGGCGGCACAGGACGCGGTGCGGGCGATGATCGCGCATCTCTCGGAGACGCGCGGGCTGTCGCGCGAAGACGCTTACATGCTGGCGAGTTTGTGCGCGGACCTCAAGATCTCGGAGATCGTCGACGCGGGCCAGTTCATCGTGAGCGCCTTGCTGCCGAACGCGGTTTTCCGCGGCACCGCGGCTTGAACGGTCGTCCGACGTCCGCTATGCTAGACTTTGCCGGGTGGACCGTGAACCCCGGCGACGCGCGCCCGTAGCTCAGCGGATAGAGCGCCGGACTACGAATCCGTAGGTCGGGGGTTCAAATCCCTCCGGGCGCGCCATATTTTTCTGGGTCCAGCCCGGAGACATCGGTGACAGATCGTACCCAAGACATGGGAAGCACTTTGGGCCCGAACGGATTGACGAGCGGTTCCAGCACGCGCCGACGGCTTGTCCCGCAAAGACCTAGAACCTCCGCCTCTCCGCACCACCTCCCTTAGGGTCCATGTTCTTTCTTCGGCAGTCGCACGCGTGCGAAGATTCGCACAGACGCCACTTATAGCCTTAGAGCGTCCGGAATCGGGGGGAGATCTCGGAAGAACTCAGGATGCTCCCGCTCGACTTGCCTCAGGATCCGGGGGTCGAACATCTCCCTGAACGTGGGCGGCTGCCTGAGGGCGCCGATCTTCACGGCGAACTCCGACC
>DASSJF010000070.1 GCA_035691305.1 bacterium | reverse complement strand
CGGAGGCTTCCTCCCCGCCGGCGCGCAGCACGAACGTGCTGCCCTCGCCGGGCCGCGTCCGGATCTCGCGCGCCGCGACGTCCGCGTCACCGAACCCGAACGTCATGACGCGCGCGGGGCCCCGCCGGGCGAGGTTCATCGCCAGCGGGTCGTCGGCGTTCAGCACCGCGACGCCGTCGGCGGGCAGGCCTTCGATCAGCTCGCCCTTCGCCGCGGCGAGTTGCTCGCGGGTCTCGAAGAAATCCATGTGCGATTCGCCGATCACGGTCACGACGCCGATTCCCGGCCGCGCGATCTCGACCAGCTCGCGGATCTGTCCCGGCCCGCGCATCGCGAACTCGAGCACCACGACCGACGCGGTCTCCGGCAGGTTGGCGAGCACCAAGGGCACGCCGATCTCGGTGTTCCAGTTCTCCGGGGACCGCGCCGTCTCGAAGCGCTCCGCGAGGACGAGGGCGGTCATCTCCTTGGTCGAGGTCTTGCCGACGCTTCCCGTGATGGCCACGACGCGCAGCGGACGGCGGTCCCGCAGGCCGCGGCCGAGCCGCTGCAGACCCCGCAGCGTGTCGTCCGTGCGGATCAGCACCGCCCACTCCGGCGCCGACGCGACGTCGCCGGCCACCAGCGCCGCGGCGGCGCGGGCGCGAAACGCGTCGTCGATGAAGCGGTGGCCGTCCGTGTGCTCACCGCGCAGCGCGACAAACAGCATCTCGGGCTCGACGTCCCGGCTGTCGATCGCCGCGCCGCACACCCGCGTCGCAGGGTCGCCGCGCACGACCGTCCCGCGAGCGAGCCGCGCGGCTTCGGCCGCCGAGATCGCGATCGCGCTCACGGGGTCTTCCCGGCGAAACGCGCCCGGAGCACCTCTCGGGCGACCGCGCGGTCGTCGAAGTCGATCACCCGGTCGCCGACGATCTGGTAAGTCTCGTGTCCCTTGCCGGCGATGACGACGACGTCGCCGGGCCGCGCCATCGCGATCGCGTGCTCGATCGCCACGCGGCGGTCCGCGTGGCTCGCGTAGTTGCGCGCGTCCGGCACGCCCGCCTCGATCTCGCGCAGGATCGCGTCCGGATCTTCGCTGCGCGGATTGTCGGAAGTGAAGAACGCGTAGTCGGCGAGCGTCGTGCCGATGCGGCCCATGATCGGCCGCTTCGTGCGGTCGCGGTCGCCGCCGCAGCCGAAGACGACGATCCGCCGGCCCTGCGCGATCTCCGCGGAGAGCCGCAGGACCTGCTCGAGACTGTCCGGAGTATGCGCGTAGTCCACGATCACCGCGAACGGCTGGCCCTCGTCGACGGGCTCGAACCGGCCCGGTACGCCCGCCGTGGTCGCGAGGACCCCGCGCATCGCGTCCGCCGGCACGCCCCGGCTGAGACCGACCGCGAACGCCGCGAGCGCGTTGCTGACGTTGAAGCGCCCGGGCAGCGGCAGCGCGAGCGACATGCGCCCGTCCGGCCAGACGACGGTCATCGTGGTGCCGCGCGGGGTGAGCGTCACCCCTTCCGCGCGAATGCGCGCGGAGCCGCCGACGCCGTACGTCCACACCGGCGCGCGGCTCGCCTCGGCCATCGCGGCGGCGTACGGATCGTCGGCGTTCACGATGCCGACGCCGTCGGGGTCCACCATCGCGAACAGCCGCGCCTTCGCGTCCCGGTACGCCGCGAGGGTACCGTGCAGGTCGAGGTGGTCCTGCGTGAGGTTCGTGAACACCGCGGTGACGAACCTGCAGCCGGCGACCCGGTCGAGCTCGAGGGCGTGCGACGTCACCTCCATCGTCACGTCCTGCACACCGCGGTCCGCCATCTCGCGCAGGAGCCGCTGCAGATCGGAGGCTTCGGGCGTCGTCGGCGTCGTCGCGTGAAACTCCACGGCGGCGCCGTCCGTCTGGACTCCAAGCGTGCCGATCACGGCGCTGCGCCGGCCGACCGCGCGAAGGATCGCGTCGATGAGAAACGTCGTCGTCGTCTTGCCGTTCGTGCCGGTGATGCCGCACAGCCGCATCTCGCGTGAGGGGTGGCGGTAGAACGCGGCCGCGGCCGCCGCGAAGGCGCGCCGGGTATCCCGCGCCACGACTTGGGTGACGGCCAGATCGGTGAGGGGGTGGTCGACGAGCAGGACGGCCGCGCCGCGCCGCACGGCGTCCGCCGCGTAGCGGTGCCCGTCCTGGGCGAAGCCCCGGATCGCCGCGAACAGGTCGCCGGACCGCACGCTCCGCGAGTCGTTCGAGAGCCCGGTGAACTCCCGGCCCGGGTCCCCCACGACGGAGACGGCGGCGCCGTTCGCCGTCCCGGCATCCTGCGCGGCCAGCGCGGCCACCAGGTCTCTCACACGCATCCGGTACTCCTCCGCGCTGAGCATATCATCAAAATGCCCAAATTAGCGCCCGCGCCGCCGCGCGGGTCAACGGGATGGCGCCGGGCCCGCCCCCGCGGGTGGAGTCATCGCCGCCTGCGGCGTGTCCTCCGGCGGCACGCGCAGGTACCACAGCGCCTGGCGCGCGATCTCGTGGAAGACCGGCGCGGCGACGTCCCCGCCGAAGTAGACGCCGCGGGGCCGGTCGACGACGACCAGGATCGCCAACTTCGGTGAGGGCACCGGAACGAGGCCCACGAACGAGGCCACGTAGGCGCCCGGCTCGTAGCCGCCGCGCGGCCCGGGCCGTTGCGCGGTGCCGGTCTTGCCGGCGACCGCGTACCCGTCGACCTGGGCCTTCACGCCCGTGCCGGCGCGGACCACCTCCCGCATCATCGCGAGCACCTGTCCGGCCACGTCCGCGTCGATGACCCGGTGGCGGGTGCCGTCGCCGGGCGTGGCGATGACCCGCCCCGACGCATCGCGGACGACGGCGACCGCGTGCGGCCGCACCGCGAGCCCGTCTGTACCGAACGACGACGCCGCGACCAGCAGCTGGATCGGCGTCACGGAGATGCCCTGCCCGAAGGCGATGTTCTGAAGGGTCGGCCCGAACCACTGCGCGATCGGCCGCACGAGCCCCGCGACCTCGCCCGGCAGATCGACGCCGGTCGGCCGGCCGAACCCGAACTGCCGGATGTAGCGGTACATCGCGTCCTTGCCGAGCCGGGTCGCGACCTGCGCGGCGCCGACGTTGCTGGAGTACTTGATGATGTCGGCGAGCCCGAGCGACGCGAAGTGCTCGTTCGGCTCCGCGTCGTGAATCGTCGCGCCGTTTATGCGGATCTTGCCGGGATCGGTCCAGCGGTCGTCGAGGGTCACGGCGCGGCTGTCGAGCGCGGCCGCGGCGAGGATCAACTTGAACGTCGAGCCGGGCTCGTACACGTCGGCGACCGCGGGGCTTTTCCAGAGCGCCGGCGGCGCATTCTGGTAGCGGTTCGGATCGAACGACGGCACCGCCGCCAGCGCGAGGAGCGCGCCCGTCTCGGGATCCATCACGATCGCAAGACCGGCGCGGGCGTGCGCCTGCTGGACGGCGCGGGCGAGCTCGCGCTCCGCGATGTGCTGGATCACTTCGTCGATCGTCAGCACCAGCGTGGCGCCGTCGCGCGGCGGGGTCACGATGCGCTGCGTCTGGACGAGCTCACGGCCGATCGCGTCGCGATCGGCCACCCCCATCCCGCCGGTGCCGCGCATCAGCGGGTCGTACTGCAGTTCGAGACCGGCGAGCCCGGCGTCGTCCGTGCCGGTGAACCCGAGCACATTCGCCGCGAGCGTGCCCGCCGGGTATGCGCGCTTCGCCTCCGCGACGATTCCGACCGCGTCACCGAGATTCAGCGCGCGGAGGCGGTCCGCCACCGCCGCGGGCTGCCGCCGCGCGAGCCAGGCGAAATACGGCCCGCCGCGCGTGAGGCGGGCGCGGACCTCCTGCGGCGGGAGGCCCAGCGCGGGGCCGACCGCGCGCGCGAAGACGTCGGGATCGTCGATGGCCCTGGGCACCGCGTAGACCGAGTCGACTTCGACGTTGATCGCAAGGGGGCGGCCCGCGCGGTCGACGATCAGCCCGCGGCGGCCCGGAAGCCGCAGCGACTCGAGCTGCTGGCGCATGGCGAGACGGCCGAGCGCGCCTCCGCGCACCACCTGAAGGTCGACCATGCGCATCGCGAGGAGGGCAAACGCGACGATCCAGACGACGGCGAGCGCCGCGAGGCGCCCCCGCGGCACGCCCGGGCCGCCGTCACCCGGCGACGGCGCGGCGGCGCGGCGCGGTCGAGGAAACTGCGATCCGTCCGATGTGCGGCGGCGCCGGCGCGGCCGTGGGGAACGGCGCACGTCGCGTCGTCACCTACCCCGTGATCGGACGGAGGCGCGCGAGACGGCGCGCGCGGACCCGCCGATTACGGCTCATCGCGGCGCCGGTGCGGCCTGCGCCTCGCTGCGGTGGAAGTACGCGCCGAACCGCTGCCACAGCCCGGACCGGCGGTCGTCGGCACGGACGGCGATGCGCGGCAGCCGGATCGCGGCGATCTGGTGCGCGCCGGGGGAGCGGAGGCCGAGGCGCGTCACGGCCAATCGCTCGATGCGGTCCGGGGCCCTCAGGGAGGAGGCGGTGGCCTGGAGACGTTCGTGGTCCATCTCTAGGGCGGCGATGTCCTGCGACAGGTGTAGTATCTGGTAGCCGATGTGTGCGGCGTTGGATACGGCTGCGACGTATGCGATGAACGGGAGTACCGCGAGTGCTGCGATCGTGAGTGCCGAAACTACCGGATAACGTCTCCGCCGACGCCGGGTCGCCTCCCCCCCTTCGGCCCAAGATTCCGGCAGAAGCACCGGATAAACACGATGTTGCCGTTCGAGCGCCAACACTAGATGCCGCTCCGCCGCGGCCGCGCCACGCCGCTGTCGCCCCGGGACGGGACTAGGCGGCGGGATGCGCCGTCGTCGATTAGCCGCTCGGCCGCCCGCAGCCGCGCGCTGCGCGCGCGGGGGTTGCGGGCCACCTCGGCCGCCGACGGTGTGACCGGCTTTTTCGTCAAGATCCGCACGAGCCGCTCGCCGCCGCAGCGGCACTCCGGCAGGCCCGGCGGGCAGGTGCAGCCGCGCGCGAACCGGGCGAGCGTCGTCTTGACCACGCGGTCTTCGAGCGAGTGGAACGCGATGACGCAGAGACGTCCGCCCGGACGGAGGCGTCGCACCGCCTGCGGGAGCGCGCGCTCGAGCGAGTCGATCTCGCGGTTGGTGGCGATCCGCAGCGCCTGAAACGTGCGCGTGGCCGGATGGAGCCGTCCGCGGCCGGCCCCCACCGCCGCCTCGACCGCGCGCGCGAGATCGCGCGTCGTGCGGAGCGGACGGCGTGCCACGATCTGCCGGGCGATCTTGCGCGACGCGCGCTCTTCGCCGTACCGGTAGATGAGATCGGCGAGGTCGCGCTCGGACAGCGTGTTCACGAGGTCGGCGGCCGTCCGGGACTCTTCGCGGTCCATGCGCATGTCGAGCGGCCCGACGCGGTCGAAGCTGAAGCCGCGCTCCGCCTCCGTGAGCTGGCGCGTCGAGACCCCGACGTCTAGCAGCACCCCGTCCACCGCCGCCACGCCGAGCACGTCCAACGCCTCGTCCAGATCGCCGAAGTTCGCCTGGGCCAATGTCACGTTTTGTCCGAACGGGCGCAGCCGTTCTTCCGCGCGCGCCAGCGCTTCGCCGTCGCGGTCGAGCCCGATGAGCCGTCCGGCGGGCGCGATCTTCCGCAGTATTGCCTCGGCGTGCCCGCCCTCGCCGAGGGTCGCATCAACGATGACCGCGCCGGGCCGCGGCGCGAGGTGCGTGAGCACCTCGTCCACCAGCACCGGGACGTGCACCGTCGCGTGCGAGGATTCCGATACACCCATCCACACGGCCACCGTCGCCAGCACGACCCACCGCCTACAGCGTCAGCGCTTGGAGCTGCTGCGCCAGTTCCTCCGGCGCCTTCCGAACCTTCTGGAGCCTCCTGCGCCAGGTGGGAGTGCTCCAGAGCTCCAGGTGTCCCCCCACCCCAATGATCGTTACCGACCGCGTGATGCCGGCATGGTCGCGCAGATGGGGCGCGAGAAAGATTCGGCCCTGCCGGTCCAGTTCACAATCCTCGGCCGCGGAGAGCACGTAGCGCCGCGCTTCGTGCTGGCCGAGCGGCAGGGTCCGCAGCTTCTCTTCAAGCGACTGCCATTCCGGCGCGGAAAACGCAAAGAGGCACGGGTCGGTCCACCGGGTGACGATGATGCGGTCTCCCATGATCGCCCGAAATTTGGGCGGAATCACCACCCGCCCTTTGTCGTCCAGCGCGTACTGCGCTTCGCCCCTGAGCATCCGCCGCCGACCGCAATCGCTCCCCGCCTCGTCGCGCGTGCCGTGGGATACCCACTCCCCACCATTCCCTACAGACCCCCACGATTCTCCACATGCCCCCATACTCCTGCATCTAGACGTCTACAAACAAGAAAAAAGACCGCGCGCTCGCGCGATCGTCCCCACGATTAGATTACCGCACTGGTGTTCGGCTATGCGCTCCGCCGCGGCATATTCCGCCGCGTTTCGTTATCCGGGCCGGTCGCCGTTGCCGCGGGAAGGATCACCAGGCGACGACACTCCCGGCTGCGGCGCCTCCGCCCGAACCACCATCGCGGCTTGCAGCGTCGTCGCAATCCCGGCGGCGAGCAGGATGTCACCGGGACTAAGGACGACGCCCGCACCGCCTACGACGAGCGGCAGCGTGTCGCCGAGCGGCGCAAGAGCCGTGCCCGGGCCGGCGAGGACGTAGAACGGCCCCGTCGCCCCGCCGAGCACGAGAGACCGCGACACCACGCGCAGAACCGCCGCGGACACCGGCATCCGGCCGCCGTTCGCGGCGATCACGACAGCGTTGAGCGCGCCCCCGGTGAGCGCGAGCCAGAGCCACGGGATTTTCAAATTGACCAGAAGCGCGGCCAGCGCGAACAGATAGCCGCCGACCACGCACGCGCGCGCCGCGGCGACGGGCAGAACGGCGCCGCGCGCGGCCGCCACGGCGGCCACGCCCAGCACCAGCATAGGCAGCCATCGAGGGTTGAGGCGCGTGACGTTGACGAGGCGGCCGCCGCGAAGCCGGCCGGCCGCCAGGCCGGCCAGCACGGCAAGCACGAGGATCAGTACAAGACCTCGCGCATCCCGGTGCGGTGCCGGACGACCACGATGTCCGCGCTTTCCTGAAGCCGCCGGATCGCCGGGGTAACCGACGGCACCTGCACCGACCGGAACACAAACGACCCCCGCTGAGGCCGGGGCTCATCGAACGCGTTGCCGCAGGCAACGCAGTAGTATCCGCGCTCGGGGATGAGCGAGCCGCGCGCGTGCGCCCAACGAATCGTGACGTGGCTCACGATGTTGGGACGGCCGCACTGCGGACAGCGCATGCTCATCGACGCCCTCCGAAATCCCGTACGGTCATTATAGCCCGGCGGTGCGCCGGACTCCTACCGCGGGGCCGCCTCGCGCGCCTGATCCAAGAATGACCGGCCCGCCTGCCCCAGGAGGCGCGCAAGGTGGGTGTAGGTGTACCGGATGCCGCGACGGATGAGGCCCGGGATCACCTCGGGTGAGCCCGTGGATCCCGCCACCTTCCCGGCGGCGAGAATCGTCCGGAAGGCGCCGTCGATCGCCGCGCGCACCTCGGGCGCGTCGCTGCGGCCGGGAAATCCCATCGCCTGGGCAAGATCGGACGGCCCGATGAAGAAAACGTCGACCCCGGGCACGGCGAGAATCTCGGGCAGGTTGGCGAGCCCACGGGTATCCTCGATCTGCACGCAGACGAGCGTTTCGCGGTTGGAGGCTTCCACGTACTCCGCGGCCGGCTCCCCGAAGCCGTAGCCGGCCGGCCGCGTGCCGGCCGCAAGCCCGCGCGAACCCAGAGGGTGATATTTGACGGCGGCCACGGCCGCGCGCGCCTCGTCCGCCGTGCCGATGTGCGGCACCTGGACTCCGAGCGCGCCCGCCTCCAGCACTTGGAGAATTGCTTCCGGGCTGTTGGACGCGGGACGCGCGATCGGGGTCGTCCCGCCGGCCTGCGCAGCCATCGCCATCAACTCGACGGTCTCGCGTCCGATCGAGCCGTGCTCGCAGTCGATCAGCACCCAATCGAAGCCCAGGCGTCCGGCCATCTCGACCACCTGCGGCGACGGAATCATCACCGACAGACCGAGTGCCGGCCGCCCGGACCGCAGCATAGCCTTCATGCCGTTGGTCACCACGGCCTCCGCCCGCCTACCGGCGCTCCTGCGCCTCCGGGTTCACCGCGTTCGGCGGGATCTCGCCGCGCGCGCCGGCGAGGCAGTTCTCGACAGCCATCGTGGCCATCTTGACACGCGTCGCCATACTCGCGCTTCCGAGATGCGGCGGCAGCACGACGCTATCCAGTTTGAGCAGCGGTTCGCCCGCCGGCACGGGCTCCTGTTCGTAGACGTCGAGGCCCGCGGCCCAGATCTTGTTGTCGACCAGCGCGCGGTAGAGCGCCCGCTGGTCGACGATCGGTCCGCGCGCGATGTTGACGAGCACGGCGGTACGCTTCATCAGGCCGAGCTCGCGCTCGCCGATGAGATGCCGTGTCTCCGGCGTCAGGGCCGCGGAGATGATCACGAAGTCGGACCGCGCGAGCAGTTCGTCGAGCGGCACGTGGCGGGCGTTCACGGCGCGCTCCTGCTCCTCCGCCAAGCGGTTGCGGTTGGTGTACAGCACGGGCATTCGGAAACCGGTCGCCCGCTGCGCGATCGCGTAGCCGATCCGGCCCATGCCCACGATCCCGAGCGTCGCGCCGTGCACGTCCTGCCCGGTGAAGGCCATGAACTCCCAGGTCTTCCAGTGACCGGACCGCGTGAACTTGTCACCTTCCACGACGCGCCGCGCGGCCGCCATGAGCAGCGCCCACCCCATGTCGGCGGTCGTCTCGGTCAACACCCCGGGGGTGTTCGTGACGAAGATGCCCTTGCGCGTCGCAGCCGCCACGTCGACGTTGTCGTAGCCAACGCCGACGTGGGAGACCACCCGGCCGCGGTTCATCCGGTCGATCACTTCCGCATCCATCTTCTCCGTGACGACGAAGACGACGCCCTCGGCGTCGACGACCTCGCGGAGCAGCACGTCGCGTGGGACCGGCGCGTCGTGGCGGTGCCAGCTACGGAGCTCTATCGGCGCCTCGCGCAGCAGGCGCGTCGCCGGCTCCGGCAGCGGACGGGTCAGATAGACGCAGGGGGCGGCCATCAGCTCCGGTCGAGCGCCTCGCGGTTCACGGTGTTCGCCGGCACGTCGCCGCGCAGAGCGGCGAGACAGCTCTCGACCGCGAGCGTCACCATCTTGAGCCGGGTGGCGACGCTGGCGCTGGCGAGGTGGGGCGGCATCACCACGTTGTCGAGCTTCAAGAGCGGCTCGTCCGCCGGCACCGGCTCGACCTCGAAGACGTCGATCCCGGCCCCCCAGATCTTCCTGTCGACCAGCGCGCGATACAAGGCCCGCTGGTCGACGATCGGACCGCGGGCGATGTTGACGAGAATCGCGGTCGGCTTCATCAGCCCCAGTTCCCGCTCGCCGATCAGGTGACGGGTCTCCGGGGTCAGGGCTGCCGTGATGACGACGAAGTCCGCCTCGCGCAGCAGGTCGTCGAGCGGGACATGATGGGCGCCAAGCGCGCGCTCCTGCGACTCGGGCGCCCGGCGCACGTCGCTGTACAGTATCGGCATGTCGAACCCCATCGCCCGCCGCGCGACCGTCTGCCCGATCCGGCCCATGCCCACGATCCCCAGCGTCGCCCCGTGCACGTCCTGGCCTGTGAACCCCATGATCTCCCAGGTCTTCCACTGCCCCGACCGCGTAAACTTGTCGCCCTCCGCGACGCGCCGCGCGGCCGCCATGAGCAGTGCCCACCCCATGTCGGCGGTCGTCTCGGTCAACACCCCCGGGGTGTTCGTGACAAGAATGCCCTTGCGCGTCGCGGCCGCGACGTCGATGTTGTCGAATCCGACGGCGATCTGCGAGACGACGCGGCACCGCGTCATCCGATCGAAGACTTCCGCGTCCATCTTCTCCGTCAGGCAGCACACGATCCCGTCGGCGTCGACGACCTCGCGCAGCAGTGCGTCGCGGGGCACCGGAACGTCTTCACGGTCCCAGCTCCGCACCTCGACCTGCGCGCGACGCAGCAACTCCTGGCCCGGACCCGGCAGCAACCGGGTCACGTAGATTCGTGGCGTGGCCATTGCGTTCTCTCCTCCTCTCGAACCGGACTCAGCGCATCGCCCACGCGTCCGTCGCGGAGTGCACGATCTCCAAACGCTGTTCGCGGTTCCACGGTTCCTGCATCACGCGGACAGGGCCTGCCGCGGCACGAGAGGACGCAGCGTCGCGATCGTCCGCCGGGCGGCGTCGAGCACGCCGGGCGTCGGCAGGATCTCGGCCGACAGAAAACCCGGGTACCCCATCTCGCCTAACGTCCGAACGACGGGCTCGAAATCCAGATGCCCCCACCCCGGGGCGCGCCGGTTGCTGTCGGCGACGTGGACGTGGAAGAGACGCGCGCCGGCGCGGCGGAGGGCCGCGGGCACATCGCTCTCTTCGATATTCATGTGGAACGTGTCCGGCAGCACACCGACGTTGTCCTCGCCGAGACGGCCGATGAGGTCCAGCACCTCGTCCACCGTGTTCAGCCAGTTCGTCTCGTAGCGGTTGATCGGCTCGATGACCATCCGCACGTCCGCCGTCCGCGCCGCCCGGGCGACCGTTCCGAGCCCCGTCAGGAGGCGCTCTTCCGCGACGGGGCGGTCCGTCGCCGGCGGGACCGGCCCGTGGATCAACCCGACGATCAGCAGCGCGCCGAGCCGCCGCGCCACTGAAATCTGCGCGAGAAGGCGCGCCACCGCCCGCGCCCGCACCTGTTCGTCCGGCGCGGTCAGGCTCAGACCTTCCTCCACGTACGCCTGCCCGGTCCCGATCGCCGGCACCGCGACCCCCGACCGCTCCGCCGCGGCCGCCAGCCCTTCCAGGTCCATCCGGCCCGGGTCGCGCACGGCCATCTCGACGCCGTCGAATCCGAGCCCGGCGAGCGCGGGGATCGTTTCCTGAATATCGGCCGCGGCGACCGCGGCGAACCGGGTCGGCGAGACCGAGATCGTGTACGCCAGCCTCACGGCGGATAGCCGAGGCTGTAGATGCTCTTGCCGCCGTTGCGGGGACCGCGGAGCACCGCGTCGAGTTCGTGGGGATCCCGCTCGGTCATCATCTCGATCGGCGGAAGCTTGCCCGGCGGGAATGTGCGGTGCACGTCGGTGACGAGCCGCTCCAGGTAGTCGAGCAGCTGCTCCACGCCCGCGTACGCCTTCTCGGCGCGCGCGATGCTGCTCCGGCCGACGACGCCCTCGATATACGCCTTGACTTCGATCGGCCCGGCGCCGACCTGACTGTACCAGTTGATCGGCCGATTGAGGAGGTTGCCGGCCTTGTCGACGTGGTCGCCGGGCAGGAAGCCCTGCACCGTATTGTCCGGCGCGTACTTCATGTCGATCAGCTCGGGGAAGAGCGCGAGCGACCACGAGGTCTCGACTTCGTCCGCGTGAATAAACGGCGTCTCGTACTGTCCGCCTTCCGCGGTCAGCTTGAAATGGTCGCGGATCGGATGGTACCAGTTCACGAGAAGCAGCAGGCTCGGCACCCGGTACTTCTTCGCGAACTGGTGCATCGCCGTCGGGATGACGTACTCCTGACCGTGCCCGTTCAACAGGATCTGCTTGCGGAACCCCATGTTCCAGAACCCGGCGATCATCGCCCGCACGTAGCCGGCGAAGGTCTCCTCGGGGATGACGACCGTACCCGGCATCCCGAGGTGATGGTACGGGTGCGAACCGTACCACACCGGCTGTGCGACGGTGCAGCCCGTGCGCGCCGCCACCTCCTCCGCCATCCGGCAGACCAGAAAGACGTCCTCGCCGAGCGGCGCGTGCGCGCCGTGCGTCTCCGTCGCGCCGAGCGGAACGATCAGGACGTCGTTCTTTTTCAGCCGTTCGTCGACCTCATGGCCGGTCATGTTCTGGAGATAGATCCCGGTGCGCTTGTCCATGTGCCCGCCCTTCGGCGGGATCGTCCACTTCGCCACTGTCGACCCCCGAATGGAAGATTTCACCGCGCCGCGAGACTTCGGGACGAGCGCAGCGTTCCCTGGAAACCGGCGCGCCGAGGGAGCCGCCGCGTCACGTCCGTGCGTCTATCCGCACCCGTAGCCGAGCGCGAGCACGCCGAGGAACGCGAAGCTCGCCAAGAACAGGATCGACGCGGTGGCGATGAGCCGCGCCGTCACGCGGCCGCCCCACGGATGCCGCAGCCGAATCAGCAGAAAGACCACGACGAATAGGATCAGCTCAAAGAAGAACGTGCCGGAGACGAGGGCGATGCACAGTCCGGCTCCCGGTGACATCGCGCCGCCCCCTACCCCGAGGCGCCGGCCGGCGGGGTCCGCGCGTCCGCGGGGAGACGCGCCGCCAGCAGCGCCGTCATCGTCTCGGGATTGTCGGCGTTGAGCCAGTGGCCGCCCGCGACCCGCTCGACCACGACGCGGCCGCCGGCGCGTCCGATCGCCTCGAGCCGCGACACCGACGCCTCCGGGATGACGCTCGAGCCCACGGCCTTCACCACCACCAGCCGCGCATCCGCCGGCACGGCTTCGACGACGGGCCAAAGGTCCGCGCGGAAGAAATCGCGCAGCAGCATCTCGAGCGCCGGGAAATCGAGCCGCCAGCGATACCCGTCTTGCGTGCGCTCGAGATTCGCCGTCATCCACTCCGCGGTCCGCCGGTCGAACCCAGAGCGCTCGATCGCCGCGGTGCATTCCTCGCGGGTGCGGAACACGGGCGGCAGCGCACTGACCGCGCGCAGCATCGCCCATGCGCTTCCCGCCGGCGCCCCCGCCGACGGGTCGGCGTCGACCACCCAGACCTGGCGGAGCGGCGTCTGCGCGCGCGCCGCGCGGGCGAGGTATGCGAGCGCGGCCTTGCCGCCGAAGGAATGCCCCAGCACCGCGCGCACCGGCAGGTCCAGCGCCGAGGCGAGGGCCTCCACGTCGCCCGCGCAGGCGTCCAGCGTGTGCGGCGGCGCGAACCCCTGCGACGCGCCGTGCAGCCGCAGATCGACGAGCACGGCGCCCCACTCCGGCCGCGCGTCGACGAGACCGCGCGCAACGGTCCGCCAGTTCCGGCCCGCGCCGAAGAATCCGTGCAGAACCGCGAGCAGCGACGCGGGACGCGTGCGCGGCGCCGTCACGAGCGTGTACGCGAGCAGACGCCCGCTCACCGTGGTACGAATCGGGGCTAGGTTGCGACTTTGAAAATCACGCCCAGCACGTAGGTCGCGCCGCCGACGATCAACCCCGCCGCCGTCATCTCGAGGCCCGAGGACCACCAGCTGCGCAGCGTAAAGAGCGACTTGGCCGCCCCGACGAGGAAGTGCGCGACAAGCGAAATCAGCGCGGCCCACAGCACGGCCGAGGTGCCCTGGAGCCAGAAAAACGGCAGCACCGGGATGAACGCGCCGAGCCCCGTGCTCAGCCCCGCGGCGATCCCGGCCTGCACCGGGTTGCCGTCTTCGCCGGCGCCGCCGAGTTCTTCGGTCACCATCGTGCGCAGCATCGACTCCGGCGTCCCACCGATCCGCGCGGCGAGCTCGCCGGCTTCTTTTTCCGGAAGCCCCTTCAGCTGGTAGAAAAGCGAGAGCTCCTCGCGCTCCTCTTCGGGATTCTCCTCGATCTCGCGCCGCTCGCCGGCGATGTTGGCCGCGGCGACCTCTGAAGCCGACCGTTCGGCGAGGAACGCGCCGACGGCCATCGAGATCGCCGACGCGACCGCGCCGGCCAGGCCGGCCGTGAGCACGAGGCTCGAGCCGCCGGTCGCGCCGGACACGCCGGCGACGATCCCGAACACCGCGCCGAGCCCGTCGTTCGCCCCGTACACCGCGCCCGAGATCCAGCTGGAGCCCGACTGATGCCAGCGCTCGCGGCCGAGGATCCGCCTGAGACGCCCTTCCGGCGTCTCCGACCCGGCCGCGGCGCCCGAGCGCATTTCATCGTCGGCGAGCGAGTGCGAGCGTTCGTCCTTGCGGATCTCTTGGAAGAGCCGATCGGTCGTCGCGTCGCCCGTGGGACGGCCGTAGGTGTCCGCGACCTCGTCGTTCTCGAGCGATTCGCGCCAGGCGAGCACTTTCTCGGTCGGCGCGAGCGCGATCTGAAGGCGCGTCCACAACGGCAGGCGAACCGACGCGGGATCGGGCACGGCGGCGCCGAGTTCAGTCAGCCGCGCTTCCAGGCGCGCGCGGTGCCCGCGCTCCGCATCGGCCATTCGTCGCAGAATCTTCGCGCGGTTCGGATCTCGTTCGCGCGCGGCCAGCAGCTCATAGGCCATGCGGGCCTGGATCTCACCGCGCCACGCGGTGAGGAGGCGGTCGACGACCACGTCGCGCCCGACCGCCGACCGGGCGGCGCTCGACTGCGTGCCGCCCGGCGGGGCACCGCTCATGCGGTCTCCGGCAGCCGGCCCTTGAGATCGGCCGGCCGGAACGGACCGCGTTCGGCGATCAGGCGCCGCGCCGCGTCGACCTGGTTCCAGGTGTTCCACAGGAGCACTCCACGAACCCGGCCGTCCCCCAGGTAGTACACGACGCCTTCCTGGTGCGGCTTCTTCCAGTCGACCACCGTCTCGAAGCGAGAATCGAGATCCCCCACCGCCTCGTATCCGAGGTCGAACAGGTCGGAATAGAAGAACGGCAGATGATGGTACGGCTCCGCTTCGCCGGCCATGTTTCGCCCCGCCGCCTTGCCCATCGTGTTCGCGTTGTCTTCGTGCTCGACGCGGATGCGCCGGCCGAGCGCCGGGTTGTAGAAGAGCGCGACATCGCCCGCGGCGTACACGTCCGGGTGGCCGGCCCGGAGCATCTCGTCCACGGCCACGCCATCGGTGGTCTCCAGCCCGGCCGACCGCGCCAACCCGATGTTCGGCTCGATACCGAGCCCGGCGACGACGCCGTCGACGGTCACGTCCATCCCGCCCAGCGTGCGCACGCGGGTCTTGTCTCCCGCCGCTTCGATCGCCGCGACGCGCTGTCCCGGCTGCAGGTCGACGCCTTTGTCCCGGTAGTAGCCGTTCAGGAATTGCGACAGCTCCCGCGGATAGACGCGCCCTCCGATGCCCTCGCCGGGAAAGAGCAGGGTGACGCGCTTGTTGTTCATCGCGAGCGCGGCCGCGATCTCCGACCCGATGAACCCGGCCCCGATGACGGCAAACCGCTCCCCCCGCTCGGTGAGCGCGCGGAGCCGCGTATAGTCGTCGAGCGTCCGGTAGTAGAGGACGCGATCACCGTCAGGGGCGTCGAGCCGCCGGGGCGTGCCGCCGGTCGCGAACAGGAGCTTGTCCCACTCGTAAACCGTTCCCTGATCGTCCGCCGCCTGCTTCCGGCGCAGGTCGAGACCGGTGATCGTCCGGCCGAGTTTCAGGTCCGCGCCGGCCCTGTTGGTCTTGCGCCAGACGCTGTCGAGCGGGCGTCCCTTCCAGAGCGCTTTGGTGAGCGGCGGGCGATCGTAGGGGGGGTGCGGCTCGGATCCGACGATCGCGATGGAGCCCGACGGATCGATCTGCCGTATGCCGTCGATCGCCGCGTCCGCGGTCATCCCGCCGCCGACGATCAGGTACTTGTATCGCACACGCACCGCCTCCCCGTTAACGAAGTAATCTCGATCTCCGCCGGTCGGCGTAGACTTTCCCTGCTGCCTGACAGACGGGACAGTAGTAGGTCTCCCGGTCCTCGTAGTAGATGACGGCGACCCGGGCGCCGCAGCGCGGGCACGGCTCGCCGCCTTTACGGTGGACGGCGAGCCCTTCGAGGGGCTCCTTCATCGGCAGGCCGCCCGCGGCCGCGCCGCGGTGGACCTCTATCCCGCGCCGGAGTGTCGAGGCGATCGCGTCGTGCAGCCTCCCGATCTCGCCCTCGTCGAGCGACGTCGTCATCGCCTGCGGCGAGAGACGCGCCTCCCACAGGATCTCGTCCGCGTACGTGTTGCCAATGCCGACGACGTACCGCTGGGTGACGAGGAAGGCTTTCAGCCGCATCCGCGCGCCCCGCAGCGCCCGCGCGAGCGCGTCCGCCGTGAACTCGGGAGAGAGCGGCTCGATGCCGAGGCCGAGCAGGGGCTCCGCCTCGGCGAGGCGCCCGGCGGAATACAGCCAGACCGACGCGGCCTTCTTAGAGCCGATCTCGATCATCTGGATGTCGGGCCCGCGGTCGAGCACCAGCACGAACGCGAGGTCCCGGGCGGTGCGGCCCGTCCCGCGCGGGACCGCCTTGAGCCGTCCGTTGCGCCGGAGATGGATCACGAGGACGAGATCGCCGGTGAAGTCGAGCACGAGCAACTTGCCTCGCCGGCGCACGCCGAGCACCCGGCGGCCGCGCAGATCGGCGATCGATGGATCGAACGTCTTCAGCACCGACACGCCGCGGACGACCACCTCGTCGACGGTCCGCCCCCGAACGAGCGGCGCGAGGTTTTCTACGACCGTGGTGACGAACGGAAGTTCAGGCATCGGTCCCCCAACGGGACGGCCGCCCGGATTAGTTCGGCTTCGCCGCGCGCACCACCACGAGGTGGTCCTCCGCGGTGTCGGAGGCGGGAATCACCCGGATAACGACGTCGTCGACAGCGCCATTCCAGGCCGCGAGGGCGGACGGCACCGCGGCGGGGTCGTCCACCGCGATGCAGGTTTCGATCGGCGCGACCCCCATCCGCGCGAAGTTGTCCGCGTACGCCGGGATCGCCCCGTACCGCTTCGCCTCGCCGGCAAGGCGCTCGCGCGCGGCCCGGCCGATCGCCACCCGCACGTAGGCCGCGAGGCGAGGCGCCCGGCGCCCCGCCTCGGCGGCCCCGGCGCGCACCCACTCCGCGGACCGGCGCGCATACGCCGGGGTCAGCCAGTTGAGCAGCACGCCGTCGAACAGCTCGCCCGTGAGGCGGCACATCTTCGGGCCGAGGGCCCCGGCGTAGATCCGGCACGAGAGCGCACCCCGCAGCGCCGCGACCCCGTCCCGCATCCGGGGCAGCGCGCCGGGATTGGCGCTCCCGACCCCGAGCACCAGCCGGTCGAGCGGCAGCGCGTTCGCGCGCACGCCCTCGATGATGCTCGCGGGCGCGCGGCTCTGCAGCGGGATCACGCCGACGCCCAACTCCGCGCGGCGCGTCTCGCGGACCGCCCGGCCGAGGGCCGCGAGCCCGTCGGCCGCCGGCGGATGGTTGACCCAGAACGACCCGTAGCCGGCCGCCTCGGCCTCGCGGGCGATCGCCCGGATGGCGTCGGCCTGAATACCGGCGAAAACGGCGATGCCTCGGCTCATCCGCGACCCTACCCTTCGTTGAAGAGCAGCCGGTCGATCACGACGCGCAGGCCTTCCTGCTCCGGCGGCGGGCACGTCCACGCGGCCGCGGCGACGACGTCCGGCGGGCTCGTCTCCACCGCGACGCCGAGCCCGGCGGCCTGGATCATCGCGAGATCGTTGTGCGCGTCGCCGACTGCGACGGTCTCGGCGAGCGTCACACCGGCCGCCTGGGCCAGCACCGGCAGCGCGCGCCCCTTGTTGTTGCCCTGCGGCAGAATCTCGAGATAGTCCTTCTGGGAGAATACGCGGTTGACCGGCACGGGCAGGGTACCGAGCGCTTCGTCGAGCGCTTTGAGGTCCGGCGGCTCGCCGATGACCAGCATCTTGAGCGGATCCTCGTCCGGCGACTCGTCGAGCAGGCGCTGGAAGCTGTCTATCTCGAGAATCACGAGCGGCCGGTCCCGATGTTCGTACAGCCTCGTGAGCGGCGTGATCCGCTCCGCGTAGACCTCGCCGTGGAGAAACAGCAGCGGCGAGGTATTGGAAAACCGGCGCAGTACCGGCAGCACCGCCCGGGCCGTCGCCTGCGGCACCGCCGTGCGCGAGAGCACGCGGTTGTGCGCAAAATCGTAGATCAGCCCGCCGTTGTAGAGTATGACCGGTGTGTCGGCGCGCACCGCCTCCACAAAGGGCTCCGTCGCCTGCCAAGGGCGCCCGGTGGCGAGGCAGACTTTGACGCCCCGGTCCTGCGCCCGATGGATCGCCTCGATCACGCCCGCCGGCACGATCTTGTTCTCCGGAACGAGCGTGCCGTCGACGTCGGTTACGAGCAGCCGGTAGGGCCTCAGATCCGGACCATCACTTTGCCGTCCTGGCGCTTGCTGGCTCGCAGCACCGCATCGCGCGCCTCGGCGAGCGGAAACCGGCTCGTGATGATCGGCCGCAGATCGATGCGGCCGGAGGCCATCAAGCGGATCACGTTCTGGAAGGTCCCGTAGCCGGAGTGGCCCTGCGCCCCGAAGACCTGCGAAGCGTGGGTCTGCAGGTGCTCGAGGTACATGGGCGCGCGCTCCGCCGCCCGGCCGATGATGACGATCCGCCCGCCGATCGCGAGCGCCTGCTCCATCTCCGGCACCGTCCGCGTCGGCGCCCCCGCGGCCTCCACCATCATGTCGGCGCCGCGGCCGCCGCTGGCCGCGAGAATGGCCTCGTGCGGGCTCGAGCCGGCCGCATCAAGGTCCACGGGACTGTGTACCTCGTCGGCCCCGACCTTCCGCGCGAGGGCCTGGCGCGTCGGGCTCACTTCAAACGCGATAACCCGGCTCGCCCCCGCCGCGCGCGCGAGCGCGATCGCGGCAAACCCGATCGGCCCCGTGCCGAATACGGCGACGACGCCGCCCGGCTTGAACCCCTCGCCGCGCACGAACATGCCGTTGTAGGCCACGCTCGTCGGCTCGCACATCGCCCCGGCTTCCGCGGCCGCGTCTTCTCCGCCGTACGCCTCCGCGAGCGCGGTGAGCGGCCAGCAGTACTTGGCGCCGACGACAAGCTGGTCCGCCATCGCGCCGTTGATCGTGAAGCCGATCTCCTCGAGGTTTTCGCACTGGTTCGGCCAGCCGTTGCGGCATGGAACGCAGTGGCCGCACCAGATCATCTCCTCGACCGTGACGAGGTCGCCGGCGCGGAGGTCCTTCACCTCGGCGCCGGTCTCGACGACCTGGCCGCTGAACTCATGACCGATCACGACCGGAAACTTCGTCAGGCCGGGGTAGAGGATGTAGCCGTCCTTGTCGGTCTCGAGGAAGTGCACGTCGGAGCCGCAGACGCCGCACGCGCGCGGCCGCAGCCGCACGTCCCAGGGGCCCAGCCTCGGTTCGACGACGTCGACGAGACCCAGTTGGGGGTGCCGCCAGACGCTGGAGCCGGTCACGGCCTTACCGGTGCGTTCTTCGAATTCGGACACGCGATAGTCGGGCCTCGGCGACCACTCGGCGGCGAACTGGAGTCCTTTCATCGGACACCTATCCTTCCCGCGTCCAGCGGCGTGTTGAATGGTACGTGCGGCTGCGTTGGCGAAACGAAGCATCGGAAACGGGAGCAGGCCGATAAGCCGGGTTCTGTCGAGGGCGGCCATCTCTCTAGGGCGCCGGTTGCCCGGCGCCTCCAGCAGTCTACCCGGGGATCGGCGGGCCGCCTCATCTCCCCCTACGTGACCTTGCTCCGGGTGGGGTTTGCCGAGCCGGCCGGTCGCCCGGCCGCTGGTGCGCTCTTACCGCACCCTTGCACCCTTGCCGCCACGCGAATCGCTTCGCGCGGCGGCGGTATGTTTCTGTGGCACTCTCCTCGGGGTCGCCCCCACTGGGCGTTACCCAGCACCCTGCCCTATGGAGCCCGGACTTTCCTCGAGCGATGTGCTGCTCGCGGCCGCCTAGCCTGCTCCCGATGGCAATGGTAACACGGGTGCGAGGGGGCCTTCAACCGGTGAAAGCGTCCCGCGCCCGGGCGTGCGTGTTGCCACGCCGTCGCGCGGTAAGCCGCCCGGCCCGTTGGTGACCGCCAGTCACCGCGGGTCAGGACGGACGCACCAGGGTATCCAGCGCCCGGTTCGCGAGGCCGTCCGCGCCCGCGTTGCGGGTGCGCGGCACGTGGAAGATGTGCACGTGGCCGAAGCGGCGCAGGCGGGCCAGCGCTTCGCGGTACAGCGGGATGAGGGCTTCGTTACGGACCTTGTATTTGCCCTGAACCTGGCGGACGAGCAGCTCGCTGTCGCTCTGGATGTGCACGGTGGTAGCGCCGAGCGCGGCGGCCTCGTCGAGTCCCCGGAGCAGCGCCTTGTACTCCGCGACGTTGTTGGTCGCGACGCCGATACGCTCGGCGATCTCCCGCACCATCGAGTGATCCGCCAGCACCAGCACGCCGATCGCCGCGTCGCCCGGGTTGCCGCGCGACGCGCCGTCAATGCAGATCGTCACGGTAGACAGCGGACCCGCCGCCCCCCGGCGGGAGCCCACGGCGCCCCGGGCGCCCGACCGCCGGCGGCCGGCCGTCACTGCGGACCGTCGAGATACAGAATCCGGTGGCAGCGCTCGCAGGTGACCACGTCGCCGGCGCGCACCCGCGAGACGAATCGCGCCGGCACGTCGTTGTGGCAGCCTCCGCAGAATCCCCCCGCGATCGCGACCATTCCGATGCCGCCCTCCTGGGCTGCGATGCTTTCGTACTTCTTGAGGAGCCGCGCGTCGACCGCCGCCGCGAGGCCGGCCCGCTCCGCTTCCTTCGCGGCGATCCCCGCGTCGGTCCGAGCGCGCTCCCGCTCGAAGGCCGCCAGGTGCGCGGCGAGCCGCTCGTCGAGCGCGCGGGCCGCGGCCCCGCGTTCCGCCTCCTCGCCTCTGAGCCGCTCGACCTCGTCGAAGAGGCCGAGAATACTGTCCTGCAGATGGTCGCGGGCCTTGGCGAGCACGCCGATCTCTTCTTCCAGGCCGGCCAGCTCTTTCGGATTGGAGACGCGGCCGCCGTACAGATCGCCTTCGGCCTTCTTCTGCTTCGATTCGGTCGTCGCCAGCCGCAGCTCCTGATCGCGCTGCGTGGCCAGCGCGGCGTGCAACCGGTCCGCCGCGTCCTGCGCCGCGGCCCGGGCGGTCTCGGTTTCCTCCCGCAGCGCCGTCCCGTCGTCCAGTTCGGCGCGCTCGGCCCGCAGCGCCGCGAGCTGCCGATCGGCCTGCTGCACGGCCCAGAGCGCCGCCAGCGCGGCGAGGCCCTCCGAAGCGGTGACGGGACTCGCGCCCGGGGAAGGCTCGGCGCTCATCGAAGCGTCATGAGGTAGATGCCGTGCCGGCCGTCGTCGGTCTCCGCGACGAACGCCACCTGCCGGTGGTCATTGATGATCGCCTGGCTGAACGCGGTGAACTTGGCCCCGCCGGGCGCGGCTTCGCCTTCCCGGGCGATCACGGCAACCCCGGAGCGGCGGGCGAGATAGATCGTGTGCGGGTATACGTCGGGGAAGCGCACGATGCCGGGTTCAAACACGGTGTCCTCCGCGCTGTTCATCAGGACGTTCGTGAAGGTCGGGAACGGCACCCCGTCGTCGGCCGTGTCGCCCACGCGCGCGAGCGTCACGAGCGCCTCGCGTCCCGTCGCGTAGAGCGCCTCGTGCACCGCGCCCCGCGCCGACCGCCCGACGAAGCCGACCGTCCCGTCGCGGGTCAGGTTGACGAAGCCGAACTCGGTAAAGCGTGCGCCGACCGGCGCCAGGTCGTCGGTGGTGACGACCGGCACCACGCGGTCGCCGGTCAGCACGTACACGCCCTGGGTCGCGTGTTCGGTGGTCGCCGCCACGAAGGCGATCTGGCCGCGGTCGTTGAGCGCCGGACTGCCGTCGAGGAAGAACAGGAACAGCCCACCCGTCGGCGCAGGCCAGCCGCCCATCACGCGCGCCGTTGTTTTCCCGCCGCTGCTCGTGTAGATGCCTTCCGTGCCGGTCCCGTTGGTCCGCCCGACGAAGGCGATCACCCCGTCGTCGTTGATCGTCGCGTTCGCAAAGTCTGTGAAGACGCCGCCGCTCGGCGCCGGCTGCCCCGTGATCACGACCGGCGCGAGCACGCCGTTCCGCACCGCGTAGATTCCCAGACGGGCATCGCGGGCCGTCGTCCGGCCGAGGAAGATGGCGGTGCCCTTGTTGTTGAGGACGACGTCGCTGAACGTGGCGAAGGTACCGCCCGTTGCGGCGAGCCGTCCGGCTGCCACGAGCGTCGTCGTGCGCCCGGCGTGCCGGAGAAACAGCGCCTGCGCGCTCTCCTGCGCGGTGGTCTCGGCGCCGAAGGCAAGGTCGCCCGCGTCGTTGAGCGCCGGGTCGGCGAGCTTGGTGTAGGTGCCGCCGTCCGGGGCGCGGTCGCCCGTGCGCACGATCAGCCGCAGCGACGCGACGGGACTCCGAGCGGCAGACGGCGGCGGGGCGGCCGCGGTCGCGCCCGGAACGTCTACTGCGGGCGTGGCCCCGCGCAGCGGGGGCGGGAACGTCGCGAACAGGACGACGAGAAGCGCGGCCGGAACGGCCGCGCGGAGCCGGAGCGCTCGCGGTCGCATGCTTGTTCTATTTTATCCTAACGGGAGCGCGGACGCGCTAGACGCGAACGAAGATTCGGGCGCGGTACAGGGGCACCAGCCCAAGCCACCACACGACCACGTACGCGCCGGTGTAGAGCCAGAGCGCCGGCACGGTTCCGAGCCGGTCCACGAGCGAGGCGATGATCGCGGACTCCAGCGAGACGAAGGCGCCCGCGGCCGTGTGCGCGTGCAGCGCGTCGAGCACCAGCACCTTGAAGAGAATCGGCGCCACGTACGCGACGATCGCGTTCACGCCGAGGACCGCGAGCGGCGCGGCGACGGCGCGCCAGCCCGCGAGGTCCGCAAGCGCGTAGAACGCCGCCAGCAGCGCGAGCCCGAAGCCGCCGGCCAGCAGCGCGTACGACGCCGTCCACAGCGGCTTGCTGAGCGGCAACACGCCGCCCCACGCCCAGCCGGCGCCGGCGAGCGCGAGCCCGCCGAGACCGACCGCGGCCGCGGCCGCCGCCGGATGGATCGCCCGCGACTCGTCCTCCCGCCCCGACAGCACGCCGCGCCGCAGCATCTCGCCGGCCGCCCCACCGATCAACGCGAGCGCGGCCGCGGGCGCGACGGACAGCAGGCCCGCAAGGTGGTAATGGGCGAGATACGCGTCGTTGAGGTACTGCACGATGTTGTGGCCCTGGAGGAGACTGCCCGCCGCCGCGCCGGGCGCCGGCACGAACGCCAGCAGCGCCGCGTGCGCGCCGAGCAGGACCGCGGCCGCCGCGAGGCGCGCGAGCATCGGCAGTCCGCCGAACGCCGCCGCGACGAGATACGCGAGTCCGATCAACTGCAGGACGTCGATGTTCAGGACGAACCGGTGGACTTCGAGCGAATTGAGCAGGACGCCGAGGCCGGCCAGCAGCACCGCGCGCCGGACGACCCGCCAGATCCGCAGCCAGGCCGCGCCGCGCGCGGCGTGGCTCTGCGGTACCGCGACGCCCATGGCGAGCACGAACCACGGCAGAATCATGTCGGTGAACGTGACACCCTGGCCCCACGGGGCGTGCATCAACTGGCGCGGCGTCGCGCTCGTCCAGGGCACGTTGTTGACGACGAGCATCCCGGCAATCACGGCGCCGCGAAACGCGTCCAACGATAGTAGCCGACGGGCGTTCGAATGATTCATGCGATTCGCCCCCGCTGCCACCGTCGATTATGCCCCCGGACTGTGAAGAGAGCGTGAAGATCGATCCAAGAAGTCGCGCGGGCACGCGCTCCGTGACGTAGACGTATATTGATGGAAGCGACTAAGAAAGCGACGGCGCGCCGCCGAACGTTCTCGAGCACGAACCCGGGCGAGCCCCCGCCGGATCCGCGGCTCCCGGCGCGCTGAGCACAGGAGGAGTCCGCCACGCCCATCACCGACGCGCACCTGCACCTTGCGACCGCCTCGATGTTTCAGCGTCTGCGCGCGCGCCCGTGGCCGCTGCGGCCGCAGGCGCGCGAGTTCTTCGCGGGGCAATCCGGGCGCGTCGCGCGCCGGTTCGATGGCCTCGAGGGCGTGAGCATCGCCGAGCACGCCGCGAGGTGGAAGGCGGTGTTCGACAAAGCCGGCATCGGCACCGGCGTGTTCATCGCGATCGGCGAGGGCAACGAAGAGCTCGCCGAGTTCGTGCGGCTCGCCCCGGACCGCTTCCAAGCCTGGGGCAGCGTCGTCGATCCCACGGCGCCGGATGCGGCCGCGACCGTGGCGCGCTTCGGCGCGTGGGGCCTGCGCGGACTCAAGCTCTATCCGCCGGTCCAGCGCTTTCAGGCCAGCGACCGGGCCGTCTATCCGGTCTACGAAGCCGCGGCGGCGCAGGGTCTGCCCGTCCTCTATCACTTCGGAATCACGGTCGCGCCGATCTACGACCTGACCTACGCGAATCCGCTGCCGCTCTCGAGCGTCGCGCGCGACTTCCCGGAGATCACCTTCGGCATCGCGCACTGCGGCGCCGGCTTCCTGCGCGAGGCGCTGTTCCTCGCGTATCACACGGAGAACATCTGGACGGACACGTCGGGGACGAACAACTGGCGGGAGTACACGCCGGGCGCGCCCGGGCTCGATCAGGTCTTCCGGGATCTCCTCCGAGCGTTCGGGCCGCGGCGTATCCTCTTCGGCACGGACTCCACCGCGCCCGGCGAGTACCGCGAAAAGATCCTGCGCGAGCAGCAGCAGATCTTCAGGGACCTCGAAATTTCCGACGAGGACACACACGCGATCTTCGAGGGCAACGCGCGCCGGATACTGCACCTGCCCTAGCCTACCGCGCCAGCAGCAGGCGTCCCAGCCTCGCGCGGATCGATCCCGCGGCGAGCGGTTCGCGATTGCCCAGCACAAGGTTCACGAGCCCCATCGTGAGATCGTCGCGGCGGCCCGCGATCCCCACCAGCCGGTTGAGCAGCGCGGGCCGCGCGGCCGTGTCGCGGAGGATCCGGCAGACGGCAAAGAGACGCTCGAACCGGTCGCGGAGCGCGCGCTCGTAGGCGGAGGCGGCGGCGGCGAATCCGCGGGATGACCGGTCGCGGTCCGCAAGAAACGCCGCGGCGTGATCCGCGGCGATGCGCCCCGACTCGAGCGCGTAGTCGATCCCCTCGCCGGTGAGCGGGTTCACGAGACCGGCGGCCTCGCCGGCGAAGAGCACGCCGTCCGCGTGGACCCGCGACGCCGGGAAGTCCACGCGAAGCGGGTAGCTGCGGATCGGGTACGGTCCGCCGCGGTCCCGGCCGGCGCGCGCGTCGATCGCCCCCACGAACCGCCGGCAGACCTCGCGCGCCGAAGGCGCCGGGCCCCGGCCGCGCGGGTAAAATCCCACGCCGGCGTTCACGGCCGAACTGGAAATCGGGAAGATCCATCCGTACCCGGGCAGCGGCACCCCCGCGAACCGGATTTCGATCCGCGAGGAGGCGTCCGCGGACGGCGCCGGCACGTACGAGCGCGCGGCCAGCATCATCACCGGCGGACGCCGCAGCGCCCGCAGCCGCTGCGGCAACACGAGCGACGCGCCGGTCGCAACGATCGCAAGACGCGCGCTGTACGTTGCGCGCCGGCCGGCGCGCAACGCGCGGACCGCGACGAGACCGTTCTCACGACGGATGTCCTCGACCTCGGCGCCACCCTCGAACGAGGCCCCCGCCTCCACCGCGCGCGTTCGAACCGCGTCGTCGAGGTGAATCCGCGGTACGACCAGCATCGGCGGACGGCCCGCGCCCGTGCCGCCCGGCACGGCGGCCGCCACGCGTCCCCCGCCTGGCGCGGTGACCACGATGTCGCCGACCGCGTGGCCGAGCGGACGCAGACGGTCCAGCAGGTTCATGCCGTCGAGCGCCGCGACGGCGCGAGGTGTGAGGCCGTCGCCGCAGACCTTTTCCCGCGGAAACAGCGCTTTGTCGAGCAGCAGTACCCGGACGCCGCCGGACGCGAGCGCGTACGCGGCGGCGGACCCGGCGGGCCCCGCCCCGACGACGATCACGTCATGTTCGGCGGGCGCCGCGCCGTTCACGGCGGGCCGGCCTTGACCGCGGCGAGCGAGAACATGAGCGGCAGGGGCAACATTCCTTCCGGCAGCTCCCACATGCCGTCCGGGCGCTCGACCATCCACGGGAACATCGCCCACCCGAGGTACGGATACTCCTCGAACCCGTCGAGCCGCAGTCCGGCGCGCGTGATCGCCCCCAGGACATCACTGAGCGGATGCACCCACTCGTACATGACGCTGTCGACGGGAGCGTCCGGCACCGCGTACGAGCCACGCCGCTCCATCCGCAGCGGCCCTTCAGGATGAAAGTAAGGATAACCGACGCGCAGCTCCCGGTCCGCCTGTCGGTCATCGAAGATAAGCGGAAACGGGTGCACCTCGATCAAATAAAGTCGGCCTCCAGGCCGCAGAAAGTGGGCCGCGACCCCGGCCCACCGGTCGAGGTCCGGCAGCCAGCACAGCACCCCGTGCGACGCGAACACGATGTCGAACTCCCCGTCCAGCGCGGACGGCGACTGGTAGACGTCGCTCTGGACGAACGTCGCGGGGATGCCGGTTTCCGCCGCCAGCGCTCGCGCCGCGCCGATCGCCTCGCCGGAGAAATCGACGCCGGTTACGACGGCGCCGCGCCGGGCCCACGACAGGGTGTCGAGCCCGAAGTGGCACTGCAGGTGGAGCAGCGACTTCCCGGTGACGTCGCCGACGAGCCGGGTCTCGAGCGCGTCGAGCCCCACCCGGCTCCGGCGCGCACCCGCTTTGAAGCCTGCGACGTCGTAGAACGGCGAGACTACGTGGTGGCGGGCCCAGACGTCCCACATCGCCTGGTTGGAGCGGAGAAAGGAGTCCACGCGACCAGTATACCGGGCCGGCACCGGGGCGTATGATGCTCTCTGTAAACGGATCGAGGGGGATCGGATCGATGAATTACGACGCACTCTTCGCCGGCGCGATCGCCGGGCTCAAAACGGACGGCCGGTACCGCGCCTTCGCCGATCTCGAGCGGCGGTGCGGCGGCTTCCCGCGCGCCACCTGGCACGCGCCGGACGGGCCGATCGAGGTAACCGTGTGGTGCTCGAACGACTACCTCGGCATGGGCCAGCACCCGGTCGTGCTCGAAGCCATGGCCGACGCGCTCCGCCGGTGCGGGGCCGGGGCCGGCGGCACCCGCAATATCTCGGGCACCGGCCACCATCACGTGCTGCTCGAGCGGGAGCTCGCCGATTTGCACCGCAAGGACGCGGCGCTCCTGTTCACCTCGGGCTATACGGCGAACGAGGGCGCGATCAGCATGATCGCGCGGCTGCTGCCCGGCTGCGTCATCTTCTCCGACGCCTCGAACCACGCATCGATGATCGAGGGCATCAAGCGGAGCGGCGCGGAGAAGCACATCTTCCGGCACAGCGACCCGGCGGATCTCGAGCGGCTGCTGGGATCGGTCGAGGCGGACCGGCCGAAACTCGTGTGCCTCGAGTCGGTGTATTCGATGGACGGCGACATCGCGCCCCTGGACGCGCTGTGCGACGCCGCCGACCGTCACGGGGCGCTCACTTATCTCGACGAGGTCCACGCGGTGGGGCTGTACGGGCCGCGCGGCGGCGGCATCGCGGAGCGGGACGGCGTCCTACACCGTCTCACCGTGATCCAGGGTACGCTGGCGAAGGGTTTCGGCGTCACGGGCGGGTACATCGCCGGCCCGGCGGCGCTCGTCGACTGCGTGCGCAGCTTCGCCCCGGGCTTTATCTTCACGACCGCGTTGCCGCCGGCGATCGCGGCCGGCGCGCTGGCGAGCGTGCGCTATCTCAAGACGCATTCGGAAGAGCGCGCGCGGCACCAGGAGCGGGCCTCGCGGCTCAAGCGCCTGCTCGCCGCAGCGGGGCTCCCGGTCAAAGACACGCCGAGCCACATCGTGCCGTTCATGGTGGGCGACGCGACCCTGTGCCGGGCCCTCTCCGACGAACTGTTGATCCGCCACCGCATCTATCTGCAGCCGATCAACTACCCGACGGTCCCGGTCGGGACGGAGCGCCTGCGGATCACCCCCACCCCGCTGCACGACGACGCCGAGATGGACCGGCTCGTCGCGGCGCTGGGTACGGTGTGGCGCCGGCGGGCGCTCCACCACCCCGCGGCAACTCCGCGGGCCTTCGCACGGTAGGACTTCCGCCTTTCCGGACGCGAACTCTGGCTCGTGGCACCCTCGACCGGTCTCGGCGCCAGACCACCGCTCGCCCCCACGCTCGACCGAATCCTCGCCGGCGGGCCGGCGACGCGCGACGACGCGGTGCGCCTGTTGACCTGCGCCGGTGACGAACTCGAAGCGCTGTACGCCGCGGCCCGCTCGCTGCGCGAGCGGAGCAAAGGCCGGGTCGTTTCGTACTCGCCCAAAGTCTTCATCCCGCTCACGCGCCTGTGCCGCGACACGTGCGGCTACTGCACGTTCCGCACCGACCCCGCCTCCGACCCGCATCTGTACATGACCCCGGAGGAAGTGCTCGACGTCGCGCGCGCCGGCGAGCGGCTCGGCTGCGCCGAGGCGCTGTTCACGCTGGGGGAGCGGCCGGAGCAGCGGTTTCCCGAGGCGCGCGAGTGGCTGCGGCGGCGCGGCCACCGCAGCACCCTGTCGTACCTGCGCGAGGCGGCGCAGCTGGTCCTCCGCGAAACAGCGCTGTGGCCCCACCTCAACCCCGGCACGATGAGCCGGGGCGAGATGACGCCGCTGCGGGACGTGAGCGTCTCGATGGGCCTCATGCTGGAAAACACGAGCGAGCGGCTCTGCGGCCCGGGCGGCCCGCACGAGCGGGCGCCGAGCAAGCGGCCTCGCGTGCGCCTGCGAACGATGGAAGCGGCCGGGGCGCTGCGCATCCCGTTCACGACCGGCCTGCTGATCGGCATCGGCGAAACCGCGGCGGAGCGCGCCGACACGCTCCTCGCGATCCGCGAGTCGCACGCGCGCTGGGGACATATTCAGGAAGTGATCGTGCAGAACTTCCGGGCGAAGCCGGCGACGCCGATGGCCGGGGCGGACGAGCCGAACACGGCGGACGTCGCGCGGACCGCCGCCGCGGCGCGCCTCGTGCTGGGCCCCGAGATGAACATCCAGGTGCCGCCCAACCTCACGGCGCGCGGCTACGAGACCTACCTCGAGGCAGGCATCAACGACTGGGGCGGGATCTCGCCGCTGACGATCGACTACGTCAATCCCGAAGCACCCTGGCCCGAGATTCGGATCCTGCGGGAACGCACCGAAGCCGCCGGTCTGACCCTGCGCCCGCGGCTGCCGGTGTACCCCGAGTACGTCCTGCACCGTCCCGACTACATCCCGCCGTCTCTTGCCGGCCGGCTGCGCGCCGCCGCGGACGCCGACGGATACCTTGAAGGAGGACCGCTACACCATGGATACCGGCTTGGACGCGCTTCGGCCTGACCCCGGCCGCCCGGTCGAGCGCCTGCTCGCCGACCTCACGCCCGCCGTCGCGCGGCCGCTCGACCGCGCGCTGTCCGGCGGCGACGTCACCGCGGAGGAAGCGGAGACGCTGCTCGGCGCCGCCGGGCGCGACCTGCTCGCGCTCACCGCGGCCGCCGATCAGCTGCGGCGCGAGCAGACCGGCAACCTGGTGACCTACGTCGTCAACCGCAACATCAACTTCACGAACGTCTGCATCAAAGGCTGCGGTTTCTGCGCGTTCAGCCGCGACTTCCGGGAGGAAGAAGGCTACTTCCTCCCCGAGGAAGAGATCGTCCGCCGCGCGCGCGAGGCGTGGGACCTCGGGGCGACCGAGGTCTGCATCCAGGCCGGGCTGCCCCCCAAGATGGACGGCGACATGTACATCAACCTCACCCGCGCGGTCAAGGCCGCGCTGCCGGAGATCCACATCCACGGGTTCTCGCCGGAAGAGGTGCTGTACGGCTCGGTCCGGTCGGGCCGCACAATCCGCGAGTACCTGCGCGAGCTCAAGGCGGCGGGCGTGGGCAGCCTGCCGGGGACCGCGGCGGAGATTCTCGACGACGAACTGCGCGACCGGATCGCCCCAGGCCGCATCCGGACGGCGCAGTGGATCGAGGTCATCACGACGGCCCACGAGCTCGGCATCCCAACGACGTCCACGATCATGTTCGGGCACGCGGAGACGCCGGGCCACCAGGCGCGGCACCTCGTGCTGCTGCGCGACCTGCAGCGGCGGTCCGGCGGCTTCACCGAGTTCGTGCCGCTGAGCTTCGTGCACACCGAGGCGCCGATGTGGCAGAAGGGCCTCGTCCCGGGACTGCGGCCCGGCCCCACCGGCATGGAAGTCCTCAGGGTACACGCGGTCTCGCGCGTCGTGCTCGGGTGGGCGATTCCCAACCTGCAGGTGTCGTGGGTGAAGGAAGGCCCGCGCGTGACGCAGCTGCTGCTGACCGCCGGCGCCAACGACGTCGGCGGCACGCTCATCAACGAGAGCATCTCCACGGCTGCGGGGGCCGGCTTCGGCCAGCTGATTCCCCCGGCCGAGCTCCGTCGCCTCATCCGCGACACGGGCCGCGTCCCGGCCGAGCGCACGACGACCTACGGAATCCGGCGGGTCTTCGACGGGAGGGACGCCGAGACGCCGGAGCCGCTCGACGTGGCCGCCTCGGACCGCCTGCGGTTCGGCAGCTACCATCAGCTGATCAAGTTGGATCGCTACCGCTACCGCCACCCAAACCGGGCGGCGTCCGGCACGGCGGCCGCCGGCACGAAAACATCGCAGTAGCGCAGCGCGCGAAGATCCTCCTGGGTATCGAGGTCGAACGCGAGGCCGGGCCGCCGGACCTCAACGACCTCGTGTCCGCCCGCGCGGGCGGCGCGCCGATGCGCCCAAAGGCTGCCCCCGCCATAGGCGGGATGAAACACCATTCCGGGCGGCACCGCCACGGCGTTCGTCCCGGTCCCTTCCTTCGAGGGCGCGAGCACAAGGCGTCCGGGCCCGGCGGAGCGCAGCAGCGCCTCCACGTCCTCGGGCGCGAGGAGCGGCAGGTCCGCAGCTACGATGAGCACAGCGTGCGGCGCGCCGCCGTTGCGCATCGCCTGCTCCAGCGCGTCGTTGAGGCCCGGCCGCCGGTCGGGGATCGCCGGAATGCCCCAGGCCGCGGCCTGCCGCCGCGCCGCGGGATCCGGCGTCATAACGACGATGCTCTCGACGCTCGGCGCGGCCTTGAGCGCCGCGCAGACGTGCGACAACACCGCGAGGCTCAGCGCCGCGCGGTCCGCCGCCGAGAGCGCGCCTTCGAGCCGGCTCTTCGCCTCGAGCAGACGCTTCTGAGGGACAATCGCGCGCGCTCTCATCGCTCCGAGCCGCGGTCGGCGGGCACGGTGTCCGCTGCCACCCCGCGCGCAGCGGCGATGCGAAGCACGTCGCGCGCGAGGCGCCGCCTGCCCGCCCGGTCGGCCATCAGCGTATCGGCGCATTCGACGTCGAACGGCCGGCCCGGCGTCGCCGCCGCCCGGACCGCGTCCGCCGCGCCCTCGTCGCGCGCGTCGAGGACGAAGACGTCGAGAAACGCGGCATAGAGTTCGGCGACCGCGGCCGCGTCGGCCCGCATGCCGGCGCCGCGCATCATCTCGACCGTCGGCCCCTTCACGGCGGTGCCGCCGATGAGCGGCGTGACCGCGATACGGAGCGCGCGGGTTGCGGCGAGGGCCCCGGCCGCGCCGCGCAGCGCCAAAATCGGGCCGACGCTGACGAGCGGATTGCTCGGCGCGACGATGATCAGCGCGGAGTCGCGAATCGCCCGGAAGACCTCCGGCGACGGGTCCGCGGTCTCGATGCCTTCCAGTTCGATGCGGCGCACGGGGTCGCGCGCGCCCCGCTTCACGAAGTACTCCTGAAACGGCAGCCGCCCGTCGGGCGTGTGGACGAAGGTCGCGACCCGGCCGTCCGTCATCGGCAACACCCGCGGCTTCACCCCGAGCGCCGCCGCCAGCGCGGCCGTGACGTCGGTCGGACGGCGCCCGGCGCGCCGCCACAGCGTGCGCGCGATGTGGGTCGCGAGATCACGGTCGCCGAGCCGGAACCACACCGGCAGGCCGTACCGGCCGAGCATCTCCATCGCCGCCCACGTCTCGCCCTCGATCCCCCACCCGCGCTCATCGCTGACGAGACCGGCGAGCGTGTACAAGACGGTGTCCACGTCCGGCGAGATGGACAGGCCGAGATGCTCGAAATCGTCCGCGGTGTTGACGATCACAGTCAGGTCCGCCGGATCGCGCAGCACGGACGCGAGGCCGTCCACGAGCTTGACGCCGCCCACGCCGCCGCAGAGCACGGTGATCACGGAACTCAGCGGTAGGCGACGATCGCGTCGAGGGGCTTGCGTGGGGGCACGGGCGGCGTATGCGCCGGGTAGCCGATCGTGAGCAGCGCCTGCGGCACGAAATCGTCCGGGAGATCGAGCGCCCGCCGCACGATGCCGGCGCAAAAGAGCGGCGCACAGCACCAGCAGGCCCCGAGGCCGTTCACGGACGCCGCGAGCAGTAGGTTCTGAATGCCCGCCGCCGCGCTCTGCACCGCCATCGTGTCTTCGGCCGCCCGCCGCGCACGGTCGGGATAGACGTCCATCTCCGCCATCGTGTAGCCCGCCAGAATGAGCAGCGGCGCGTCGCTGAAGCGCCGGGTCGAGAACCGCAGCTCCACCTTGATCGATGCTTCCGGCGTGCCGCCCTTCTCGAGGTCCCGCCGCCACCGGCGGGCCATCCGGTCCGCGAGCCGCCGCTTCGCCTCCGGCGACCGGATCACGACGTACCGCACCGGCTGCGCGTTGTGCGCCGTCGGCGCGCAGGCCGCCGCTTCGAGCAGCGTGCGCACGATCGCATCCGGTACGGGATCGGGTTTGTAGAACCGCACCGTGCGCCGCGTGAGAAGCAGCGCCGGTACCTCGGTCACCGCGCCGTGCGAGAACGCCACCCCGCAGCCTCCCGAAGTTTCCGCCATACCCTCAGCACCTCGGCCACGCTCCAGGCCTGCGCGATGCAGCCGCGGGGACGGTGCGGCGGGTCGCCGTCGAAGATCTCTGATATCGTACCAAGTCCCCCGTCCCTCAGGTGGTGTTCGAACGGCCGCAGCACATCGAGCGCGCCGGCCGCGTCCCCCGTGACCCGATGGTAGGCTTCGGCGTACGGTCCGAGCAGCCAGGCCCACACGGTGCCCTCGTGGTAGGCGTAATCGCGGTGCAGCACATCGCCTTCGTAGGTCCCGCGATACCCCGGCGCGTCCGGCGCCAGCGAGCGCAGTCCGTACGAGGTCAGCAGCGCGCGCCCGACCGCGCGGACGACGGCCGCCGCCGCCTCCCCCTCCAGCAGCGGGAACGGCAGCGACACCGCAAAGATCTGGTTCGGCCGCACGCTCAGGTCGTCGCCGTCCACCCCGTCGACGACGTCGGCGAGCGAGTCGCGGCCCGGCCGCACGAACCGGGCGCCAAACGAGGCCCGCACGCGTGCCGACAGCGCCTCGTACCGGTCGGCGTCGCGGCCGCCGTCCGACAACTGCGCCGCGGCCCGAAGCGCGTTGTACCAGAGCGCGTTGATCTCGACCGGTTTGCCGGTGCGCGGCGTGACGATCGTGTCGCCCACCATCGCGTCCATCCACGTGAGCTGGACGCCGGGCTCGCCGATGCGCATCAGACCGTCCCGCGGATCCATCCCGATCCCATAGCGGGTGCCGGCCGCGTACCGGTCGACGACCTCACCCACGGCCCGTCGCACGCCGGCGGACAGCTCCCGGTCCTCCGGCGATCCCCGCTCGCGGACGGCCGCCAGGTACGCGGCCGCCGCCAGCACGAACCAGAGCGACGCGTCCGCGGTGTTGTACGCCGGCTCGCCGGATGCGTAGTGGGAGAAGTGGTTCGGAAGGAGGCCGTCACGGACGGCCGCCACGAACGTCCGGAGAATCGCCGCGGCGTCGTCCGGGCGTCCGGTGGCAAGCGTCAGGCCCGGCAGCGCGATCATCGCGTCGCGGCCCCAGTCGTTGAACCAATGGTAGCCCGCGAGCACCGAGCGGCCGGCCCCGCGCCGGACGACGAACTGGTCCGCCGCCAGCGTCAACTGCCGGACGACCGGATCCGCGCGCTCGGCGCCCGCCAGGCGCAGGAGCGCCTCCTGCCGCGCGCGGGCCTCGCCGAGCGACGCCGTGGCGTCGAGATCGGGCGCTTCTTCCGCGGTCGCGACCAGCACCGCGGGCTCGCCCTCCGACAGCGATAGTTCGAACGCCCCCGGCGCGTAGAGATCCTCGCGGTCGTCCAGGCCGCGCGCGGTCTCCTCGCGGTGCAGAAAGTTCCACCACCACATTCCGTCGAGCGTAAACCGGCCGCGCGGCGCGAGCAGGCGGTACGGCGGCGCGCCGTCGGCGCGGATCGCGATGCCCGAGGCGGCGACGCCGACGTCGGGGCGCCAGCCCGCGCCCGACCGCAGCGCGTGGAAGTCGCGCCGCGTGACGAGCGGCGTAATGTGGAGCGCGATGGGGCCGCCGCCGCGCGCGAGCCGGTAGCGGACGTACGTCGTGTTGCGGCCCTCGGCCATCCACACACGGCGCTCGATCAACGCGTCGTCGACCGCGTACGTCCAGACCGGCAGCATACCGTCGAGATCGAACCGCTCGAGGTGGAGGTGGCCGGCCGGCTCGACGGTCCCGCCGGCGAACTCGTGCGCCGACAGCGGATGCCGCCGCCCGTCCACGACGGCGAACTCCACGAGCCCCGCCACCAGCACCGTCCGCCCGACCGGCGGGGCGAGGGCCGCGACGAGCAGCCCGTGATACCGTCGGGTGTTGACCCCCGCGAGCGTGCCCGACGCATACCCGCCGATCCCGTTCGTGACGAGCCACTCGCGCCGCAGCGCCGACGGCAGATCGCCGCAGATCGCCCGCCCGAAGGAGATCAACGGCCCCAGGGCGGGTCCGCCAGCAACGTGGCCACGAGCGCGGTCCACCCGGTCTGGTGGCTCGCGCCGAGGCCGGCCCCGTGGTCGCCGTGAAAATACTCGTGGAACGGCAGGTAGTCGCGCCAGTTCGGGTCGGTCTGAAAGCGCTCGTTTCCGCCGAAGACGGCGCGGCGGCCGCGCTCGTCCCGGAGGAAGATCCGCGTGAGGCGGCCGCCCAGATCGACCGCGATCGCCCGCAGCGTCCGCAGCCTCCCCGAGCCGGTGGGGTGCTCCACCAAAAAATCGTCGCCGTAGTAAGTGTGAAACCGGCACAGCGCCTCGATCAGCAGGAAGTTGATCGGGAACCAGATCGGACCGCGCCAGTTCGAGTTTCCGCCGAACAGGCCCGTGCGCGACTCGGCCGGCTCGTACGCAACGCGATACGACCGGCCGCCGACGTCGAGCATGTACGGATGCTCCAAGTGATACCTGCTCATCATGCGCACGCCGTGGTCGCTCAGAAACTCCTGCGGATCGAGCACCCGGCGCAGCACGCGCTTCATCCGGTGTCCGCGCGCCAGCGCGAGCAGCCGCTGTTCCCCCGCTCCGGGCACGTGCCAGCGTGAAATCAGGCCGGCGAGATCCGCGCGGTTCGCAAGCACCCATTCGACGCGCGACCGGAATTCCGGCAGGCGCGCGAGCAACGCCGGTTCGATCGTCTCCACCGCAAAGAGCGGCAGCAGACCGACCGCGGATCGGATCTCGAGCGACCGGTAGGTCTCATCGGGCAAGTGCAGCACGTCGTAGTAGAACTCGTCGCGGTCGTTCCACAGCGGGATGCCGGTGCCGCCGATGTTGTTGAGGGCGGCGCCGATGAACAGAAAGTGTTCGAAGAACTTCGTCGCGACGTCCTCATAGGCGTTGTCTTCGCGCGCCAGCTCCATCGCGATCATCAGCATGTTGAGGCAGAACATGCCCATCCACGCGGTCCCGTCGGCTTGGTCGAGGTGGCCGCCGGTGGGCAACGGCTGGCTGCGGTCGAAGATCCCGATGTTGTCGAGCCCGAGAAATCCGCCCTGGAAGATGTTCCGGCCTTCCGCGTCCTTCCGATTCACCCACCAGGTGAAGTTGAGCAGCAGCTTGTGGAAGACGCGCTCCAAGAAACCCCGGTCCGGTTTCCCGCGGACCACGCGGTCGATGGCGTAGACGCGCCACGCGGCCCACGCGTGCACCGGCGGGTTGACGTCGCCGAAAGCCCATTCGTACGCCGGCAGCTCCCCGTTGGGGTGCATGTACCATTCGCGCATGATCAGGATCAGCTGTCGCTTGGCGAACTCGGGATCCACGAGGGCGAGCGGGACGCACTGGAACGCCAAGTCCCACGCCGCGAACCACGGATACTCCCACGTGTCGGGCATCGAGATCACGTCGGCGGCATCGACGTGGTCCCAGCCGGCGTTGCGGCCCCGCCTGCGCTGCGCCGGCGGCACGGGACCCGCGGGATCGCCCTCCAGCCACCGCCGCACATCGTAGCGGTAATGCTGCCTGCTCCAGAGCAGGCCGGCGAGCGCCTGACGCTGCACCAGGCGGGCGTCGTCCGAGGCCCCCTCGGGCCCGAGCGCCCGATGAAACGCGTCGGCCTCTGCCTGCCGGGCCAGGAAAACGTCCGCCGCGCCCACGAACGGCGGCGCCCCGCCGGCGGACGGTCTGACGGCGGACCGGCCGGCCGCGTCGAAATCGGAGCCGGTTCTCGACAAGCGCAGCAGCACGGCCCGCGACTCGGCGGGCGCGAGCGTGAAGACGTAGTGGGCCGCGACCTTGGTGCCGGCGGCCTCCGGGTTGACGGCATCCGCTCGCCCCTCGACGACGGCGGCGTTGATGCCGTCTTTGACGTAGCGCGTCCGGCTCGGCACGCCCCACAGCCGTTCCGCGTTGCTCTCGTTCTCCGTGAACAGGAGCGCGGGATCACCGGCGCAGGCCAACCGGTAGTCGCCGATCACGGAGTGAAGGACGCGCACGGTTTGCCAGGCCCCCCCCGGGCGCGGCCCCGCGATCGCCCGCATCTCCGGCGCGGCCTCGCCCGATCCCCACGCCCAGGTGTTGCGATACCACAACGTCGGCAAAAGATGGATGGGCGCCGACTCCGGCCCGCGGTTCGCGGCGGTAATTCGGATAAGGATGTCCTCCGGCGCCGCCTTCGCATACTCGACCGTGACATCGAAATACCGGCCCTCGTCGAAGATGCCGGTGTCGATCAACTCGAACTCCGGCGCGTCCCGGCCCCGCCGGTGATTTTCGGCGACCAGCTGCGCGTATGGAAACGCGCGCTGGGGATACTTGTACAGCGCGCGCATGTACGAGTGCGTCGGCGTGTTGTCGAGGAAGAAGTAGTATTCCTTGACGTCCTCGCCGTGATTGCCTTCGAACGTGTTGAGGCCGAAGAGCCGCTCCTTCAAAATCGGATCGGCGCCGTTCCAGAGCACCGGGGCGAAGCACAGCCGCCCGCGGTCGTCGGAGATGCCGAGCAGGCCGTCCTCTCCCCACCGGTAGGCGCGCGAACGGGCGTGGTCGTGCGGGAAATAGTCCCAGGCTGTGCCGCCGGCGGAGTAGTCCTCGCGCACCGTGCCCCACTGCCGCTGCGACAGATACGGGCCCCATTTGTACCACGGCGCGCGTCCCGCGTGCGCCTCGACGAGCCGGCGGCGTTCGGCATCGCCGGCCATCACGCGACCGCCTCGAGGCGCTCCCGCACCACCGTCATCAGCGTCGCGGGATCACCGACGACCCAGTGGCGGTCCAGCAGCGCGCCGTCCCGAAACTTCTCCCGTGTCAGCGGCGTGGTGACCGCGATCACGGCCATGTTCGCGGCGATCGCGGCCCGCACGCCCGGCGGCGAGTCCTCGATCACGAGACACTCCGCCGGCGCGAGGTCGAGCCGGCGCGCGACGAGCAGGTCGATCTCCGGGTCCGGCTTCGGGCGCGAGACGTCGTCGACGCTCGCGATCACATCGAAACAGCCGGCGAGGTCGAGCGCATCGAGGACCTTCCGGATTTCGTCGCGGTGCGACATGCTGCACAGCGCCGTCCGGTACCCTTCCCCGCGCGCCCAGTGAAGAAGCGCGATGTTGTGGGGATATCGCTGCGCGCGCAGCAGCCCGCGGTCGGCGAGCACCTCCCGATAGCGGCGCGTGCGCATGGCCGACAGCACCTGCCACGGCTCGCGCACGCCGAACTCCGTCATCCGCGCACCCGCCGTCTCCTCCAGCCCGAGCCGGACGGTCAGGTTACGCGCCATATCGTCCCGCGTTTGGCCGACGAACTCGCTGAACGCGTCCACGACACGGTTTTCGGTGAGGTCCGGCCGCAGCTCACGCGCCGCGGCGGCGTACGAAAGCGCCTTCAGGCGCTCGGTCTCGGCGAGGGTCCCGTCGAGGTCGAAGATGAACGCGCGGATCCGGGACCGCGTCATCGCCCTTTCGCTTGCTCCCCCCGCAGGACGAAGCAGGTCGAGTGCGCCCTGGCGATCCACCGGCCGTCCCGGTCCGTGACGTCACACTCGACGTAGCCCGAGCTCTTGCCGCGGTTGACCACTCGGCCCTCGACCCGCAGCGTCGCCTGCCAGACCGGGCGAAAGAAGTTGATGTCGAGCGACACCGTCGTGAACGACTCGTCGGGTGCCAGCGTCGTCGCGAACGCGAGGCCCATCGCCGCGTCCGCTACGTCGCACAGCACGCCGCCGTGAAGCGTCCCCATCGGGTTCGCGTGCTGCGGACCGGCCCGGAACGAGAGAACCGAGCGCCCGTCGCCCGCCTCTTCGACGTGAAACCCGATGAGCGCCGCAACCGGAACCTCGGACGCAAAGGCTTTCTCAATCAGAGGATGCCGGGGCTGCGCCGGGCCGGTCGTGGACTTCGCGGCCATGACCTTACTTTTTCACTGTCACCGCGATCGTCCCTCTCGCCTCGGCATGGGGCCGGCCGGGCGAAGATACGGACCCCGGACGGTCTCGCCGGCACGGAGGGGAGGTGGCAAGTCCGCCGAATCGGAGGCGGGCAGCTGTTCACTGAGGGCAACGCCGGCCTGTAGCCGACCCGTGGAGCCGACAACACGTCTCGCATTGTGAAGAGTCTCTACAGTCCGGACCGCGCCCGGCGCGTGCTCATCGCCGAGCGGGCGGACGGCCATTACGACCTCAGGGTCGAGAAGCGGTTCCAGAACGTGTACGAGGGGCGGCTGGTGGCGGAGGGATGGCGGCGGCTCCATAGCGCGTCATCGGTCTTTGAGACAGCCGATCTGGCGGAGCACGAAGCCAGAAGCCGGTTTCCGTGGCTCGCGCCGGAACCGCAGCCCGCGACGACGGCGATTTCCACGAACGACGAACTCTTCGCCGCGCTTCGGTGTCTCGTCGAGGCGTGGTGCGACCGGCGATGCCTTCGGGCGCTGCGGCACATCCTGTCCGGTTATCCGTTGCCCTCGCCGTTCACGGACGGCTGGGGGGCCCTCTACGAGGCGCTTCGACAGGTTCGCGCATCGGACCAGGACGAACTCACGGACGCGGAAGCCGAGATGGCCGACAATCTGATCGTCGCCGTCGGCGAACGGCTGTATCGCCGGTAGAGCGCACGGGTCCGGTTTCCCCGAACCCCCGGCCGGAGTCGCCAAGGAGGCGGAAATGTCATCGACCCTGGATTTGTCCGCTGCCGTCGCTGCGGCGACAGGGCGACGCGCGCTGCGGCCGCGGATCGATCTCCACGAGCCCGGCTGGACCTTCTGGGAGTTACGCAACCTCAACATGCAACGCGTCGTCGGCGTCGTGACCGAACACCGGCAGGTCGCCGATGGGCACGACTTGGAGTCGGAAATCCGCGGCGTGGTCTTCCGATACTTCAAACCGGCGTGGTGGCGCGGGATGGCGTACGGCGTCGTGGCGGATGTGGCATCGGTGTCCCTCGACCTCGACCATCTCAAGAGCCTCGTCGACATCTACGACAACGCGAAGGGGACGCTGCAGTGGGTCGTGCTCCTGTCCGAGGATGCCCGCACGGCGCTCGGCGCGCACACCTGGCTCGAATCGTATCTAAGCCCCGTTTACCGCGACATCCTACAGGCGCTATCGGACGCGGGCTACCGGGTTGCGAGCGCGCGACGGGAAAAAGACGGTCTCTTGAAATTCCTTACCGGGGTCGCGGACGCCGACGCCGTGGTCACGAGTTTCGGCACACGACGCGCCCGCTTCCCGGAGTTCCGGAACCCACCGCCGGACGGGGGACCATAGATTCTCGTCGGTCGCATCTCGTATGATCAGCCTCCTCCTCGTCGTAATCATTGTCGCGTCGGCTGCCTCGCTCGCCCGTCTCGCCGTGCGGGCTCCCCGGTCCCGGTTCGGACGGTCTACGGTATGGCGGCTCGCGTGTCTCCTCAGCGTGGCACGCATCGGCGCGCTTTGGGTGGGCAATGCGGCGTACCGCGACGCGGGGTGGCCACAGGGTATCGGGTATCTGCTCCAACTGACGGGCCTTCCTGAAATCTATCTGGCCAGAGGTGCCCGCGCCGATAACGTGACGTGGCTGCTCCTGGCGAGTGCGTTGTTGGCCGCGGGCAGCGTGGGCTGGGCGTCACTGCTTGTTTGGGTGGGCAACAGGATTCGACCGCCCTCCGAAGCCAAGTAAGCGCGTCCCCGGACGGGCATCACGGCAACGTTCGGCGGAGACCTGGCGGTGCGCTCATATTCAGAACGTCATAGTCACTGGTGGGCGAGGCAGGAGTCGAACCCGCGACCCCCTCGGTGTAAGCGAGGTGCTCTACCGCTGAGCTACTCGCCCCCGCACAGTATACCCGCATCGGAGTCCGCTAGATCTTGACGCGCTGGACCTCCGCCCCGAGGCTGCGGAGCTTGTCTTCCATTCCCTCGTAACCGCGGTCGAGGTGCTCGATGTTCGAGATCTCGGTCGTCCCCTGCGCGGTGAGCCCGGCGATCACGACCGCCGCGCCGGCGCGGATGTCCAGCGCCTCGACCGACGCGCCGCTGAGACGGGGCACGCCGTTGATGATCACGGTATCACCGTCCACCCGTAGTTCCGCGCCCATGCGGCGCAGTTCGGGGGTGTACTGGAAGCGGTTCTCGAACACCGTCTCCCGGATCGCGCTCTGCCCGAGGACGCCGGCGAGCATCGCCGCGCACTGCGGATGGTAGTCCGTCGCAAACCCCGGATACGGCGCCGTATCGATCTCGATCGGCCGCAGATCCCGCTCCACGCGGACCCGCGCGCCGAGGGGGTCGGAGTCAATCGTGGCGCCCGCGTCCGACAGCTTCGTCAGCAGCGCGGTGACGTGCTCGGAGATCAGGCCCTCCACGAGGATGTCCCCGTGCGTCGCGGCCGCGGCGATCACGTAGGTGCCGGCTTCGATGCGGTCGGGGATGATCGCGTGGGTCGCCCCGCGCAGGTCCGGCGTCCCCTCGACGGTGACGGTCGGAGTCCCCGCGCCGCGCACACGCGCGCCGAGCAGTGAGAGAAACACCGCGGTGTCGACGACCTCCGGCTCGCGGGCCGCGTTCTGCAGGGTCGTGAGGCCGCGCGTCCGGGCGGCCGCCAGCATGACGTTGATCGTCGTCCCTACACTGCTCCGGGGCACGTAGAACGTCGCCGGCGCGATCTCGCGCGCCTCGGCCTTGAGGTAGCCGTGCTGGGTCGTGATGCGCGCGCCGAGGGCTTCGAAGCCCCGCATGTGGAAGTCGACCGGCCGCGTCCCGAAGTCGTCCCCGCCCGGCAGCGGAACTTCCGCCCGTCCCAGCCGTGCCAGCAGCACCCCCGCCGCGTAGTACGACGCGCGCATCTGGCGGCACAGATCGTAGGGCGCGACGTGCGTGTCGATGCGCCGGGCATCGACCTCGAGCCGTCCGGAGCGGGTGAACTCGGCCCGCATGCCGAGGGCCCTCAAGATGGCGAGCAGCGTGAAGACGTCCCGGCACCGCGGGACATTTTCGATCGTCGAGACGTCCGCGGCCAGCGCGGCGGCCGCGATCACCGCGAGCGAGCTGTTCTTCGCGCCGGCAACACGGAGGCGGCCGCGGAGCGCCCGGCCGCCTTCGATCAGGAGCCGTTCGACCCGGGTGTCTTGCGCAACCTCAATGCTGGCCAGCGGCCTTTCCCCCCATCTTCGTGTCCACATAGCTCCGAACCAGTTCCTCGAGCAGCCGCCCCCGGTCCAGCTGCCGGATCAGGGTCCGCGCATCCCGGTGACTCGTGATGTAGGTCGGGTCGCCGGAGACGAGGTACCCGACAACCTGATCGGTCGGGTTATATCCACGCTCCCGGAGCGCGTCAAACACGTACCGCAGCACCTCGCCGACATCCCGCATCTGGTGGACGCCGACCTGGAAGACCCCAGTCTTCTCATGTTCCCCCATACGTCACCCCTCAGACCGTCGCGGACGCGGACGGCCGAATGGCCAGATGAACCGCCGTGATCCCCGAGCCGAAGTTGCGGTAGCGGACTCCCTCGAACCCGGCGCGTCGCAGCATCGCGCCGAACGCCTCTTGATCGGGCCACGCGCGCACCGACGCCGGCAGGTACAGGTAGGCGTCGGGATGCCGGGTCGCCGTCCGGCCGAGCCACGGCATGAGGGTGAATGAATAGCCGTTGTAGAGGCGCCGGATCACCGGATTGCGCGGCCGGCTGAATTCGAGCACCGCGACGAGGCCGCCGGGCCGCAGGACGCGGCACCACTCCCGCAGCGCCCGCGGCGGATCTCCTACGTTCCGGATCCCGAATCCTACGGTCACCACATCGAACGTCCCATCGGCAAACGGCAGTGCTTGGGTGTCGCCGGGAACGAAGCGGCAGACGGACGCGAACCCCGCAGCCGCCGCCCGCCGGCGGGCGATGTCGATCATTTCCGGGGTGAAGTCGAGGCCGACCACGCGGCCGTCCGGCCCGACTCGCTGCGCCAGCATCAGGGCAATATCGCCCGTGCCGCAGCAGACGTCGAGGGCGCGGGCTCCCGGCCGCACGTTCGCGAGGCCAACGGTGATCCGCTTCCACAGCCGATGCAGGCCGGCGCTGATGAATAGGTTGGCTCGGTCATACCGCGGGGCAATGGCGCCGAACATCCGGCGGACGTACCGGACCTTCTCCTCGGGGGACGCGCCGCCGCGCCCCACGCGAATGCCGGACGGCTCGACCGAATCGACGCGCTGGGGCCGCACGCCCCTACTGTTCGTGGGGATACGAACCTTTCCTGTGATCGCGGCACCACCCCCACCGCCGGCCGATCGTCGTCGTTTTCAACCACTTCGCTCGGCCGGCACCAAAGGGACCGCCGCGATCGGGGAGAACCATCCCGGGTATCGTGCGAGGGGAGGGAGACACGATGAAACGCTACACACGCTACGCACTGTTACTCGCGGTACTGCTGCTGGCGGCGATCGGCGGCGTTCAGGGCGCCGGCGCGCAAGGCGCCGTCTCGCTTCGCTACTATTATCCGGTCGGGGCCTCCGGACCGTTGAACGCGCTGATGACCGCGATGGTGAACGACTTCAACGGGTCCCATCCCGGCATCCACGTCGAGCCGGTCTTCGCCGGCAACTACGTGGAGACGATGGCCAAGGCGATGACCGCGGTGCTCGGCGGCACCCCGCCCGACGTCGCCGTGCTCGACACCCCCGAGCTCTTCTCGCTGCTCGACCGGGACGCGATCATTCCGCTCGACGACCTCATCGCCAAGAGCGGCGGCAAAGCCTGGCTCGACGACTTCTACGGCGCGCTGCTCCTCAACGCGCAGACGGGCGGTCACACTTACAGCATCCCGTGGCAGCGCAGCACGCCGATCTTCTACTATAACCGCGACCTATTCCGGAAGGCGGGGCTCGACCCGAGCCGCGCGCCGAAGGACTGGGCCGAACTGCTGACCTACGCGCAGAAGCTGACGGTCCGCGACTCGAGCGGGCAGACGACTCAGTGGGGCGTCGAGATTCCGCTCGGCGACACGTCCCCGTGGGTGTTTCAAGGATGGCTGATGGAGGCCGGCGCCAATTTCTTCGATACGAAGGCCGGAAAATGGGTGAAGTTCAACTCGCCGGAGGCGGTCGGCGCGCTGCAGTTCGTCATCGACCTGCAGAACAAGTACAAGGTCCATCCGACCGGGCCTACCAGCGTCGCGTTCTGGAACCAAGTGCCCCAGGACTTCATCCAGCAGAAGGCGGCGATGATCTACTCGACCACCGGCAACATGACGTTCATTCGGACGAACGCGAAGTTCGACTGGAGCGCGGGGTACCTGCCGGCCGGCAAGGCCGTGACGCGCGCGCCCACGGGCGGCGGCAGCTTCTACATCTTCAACCACACGCCGGCGGACCACGTGCAGGCGGCGTGGACGTTCATCGCCTGGATGACCCAGCCGGCCAACGCCGCCCGCTGGAGTATCGGGACGGGCTATGTGCCGATCCGCAAGACGGAGCTCTCTACGCCGGCGTTCGCCGCGTACCTGAGGCAGGTGCCGCAGGCGCTCACCGCCACCTCCCAGCTGCGCTTCGCCGGCGAGCAGATGACGATCCACGACGTGGATCAGATCGGCGCGATGCTGGTGACGGCGATCCAGGCGGCGCAGTCGGGCCGGCTGACCACGCAGGCGGCGCTCGACCGCGCGCAGCGCGATGCGACGCAGCTGCTGTCCAAGTATTAGCGGATGCAGCGTGACCCGCGCGGGCCGGCGGCCGTGAGGCCCTAGGCGGGCTACCGGTGGGCCGACAGGCGGCGGCCCACCGGTTTCGTTCTCGTCTCCGTGGCGCAAACCCACGCCTCGACGCTTCCAACGGCGGGCCCGGCCACCACGACGTCCGCGTCCGCGCGCCGCCGCCGCCGCCGTGCCGCGACGCAGGGCTATCTCTTTCTGCTGCCGTCGCTCGCGTTTCTTGCCATCTTCACTTACTACCCGATCCTGACGTCGGCGGAACTGAGCCTCTACCGCGCCACCGCCACCGTCCGCAGCCACGCGTTCGTCGGCGCCGGCAACTACCTTGCGATCGCCGCGGACCCCATCTTCCACCAGGTCGTGCGCAACAGCGCGGAGTTCCTCGCCGGCACCGTCCCGGTCACCGTCGCCCTCGCGCTGACGCTCGCGCTCCTCCTGAACCGGGCGCACCTGCTCGTCACGCCGTTCCGCACCGCGTTCTTCTATCCGGCGCTGCTGCCACTCATCGGCGCCGCGGCGATCTGGCTGTTCGTCTACACGCCAGGCTACGGCCTCATGGACGTCTATCTCAAGCGGATCGTCGGCGGGAACGCCCACTGGCTGCAGGACCCGACCTGGGCGCTGCCGGCCGTCATGCTCGTCACGATCTGGAAGAACGCCGGCTACTACATGCTGTTCTATCTCGCCGGCCTGCAGACGATCTCCGCCGAGCTGTACGAAGCGGCGCGGATCGAAGGCGCGTCTCCGTGGCAGGTCTTCCGGCGGATCACCTTTCCGCTGCTCGGCCCGACGACGCTGTTCGTTCTCGTGATCGCCAGCATCAACGCGTTCCAGTCGGTTGACCAGATCTGGATCATGACGGCCGGCGGGCCGGACAACACGACGAACGTGCTGCTGTTCTACATCTACCAGACCGCTTTCATGTTCTTCGACTTCGGGAAGGCCGCCGCGCTGACGATGTTTCTGCTCGCGGTCCTGATGGGGATCGCCGCGGTGAGCTTCGGGCTGCTCGAGCGGCGGATCCACTACGAGGTGTAGCGTGACCAGGCGATCGGCCCGGCAGGTCGCGACGGTCCTTTGGGCGCTCGGCGTCGGCGCGCTCGCGTTCATTTGGGTGTTTCCGCTGCTGTGGGCGGTCTCGACGTCGTTTCGGCCGCCCGGCTCCCTCGGCAGCCAGATCGCCTCGCTGTGGGTGCAGCATCCGTCGCTCGCCAACTTCCGCGAGGCCTGGAACTCGGCGCCGTTCGTGCGCCTATACTACAATACCGCGGTCGTGGTGTTCGGCGTGCTCGGCGCGCAGCTGGTCACGATCACGCTCGCCGCGTACGCGTTCGCGCGGATCGAGTTTCCCGGCAGGGATCTGCTCTTCCGTCTCTTCCTGCTGCAGCTGATGGTCGCGCCGTCGTCGCTGATCCTTCCGAACTTCGTCACGATCAAGACGCTCGGGCTCCTTAACACGCGGCTCGCGATCATGATCCCCTACTTCGCCTCGGCGTTCGGCACGTTCTTGCTGCGCCAGACGTTCCGCGGCGTCCCTCGCGACCTCGAGGACGCCGCGGCGATCGACGGGTGCACGACGTTTCGGACGCTGTGGCACGTGTTCATCCCGCTGGCCCGGCCGACGCTCGTGGCGTTTTCGATCGTGAGCGTCGTCTACCACTACAACGAATTTCTGTGGCCGTTGATCATCACGGACACCGATCGGGCCCGCACCGTCACGGTCGGCCTCGCGTCGTTCACGCAATCCGCGGAAGCGGCGGCGCAGTGGAATCTGATCGCCGCCGGCACCGTGATCGTGATTCTGCCCCTCCTCGTCCTCTTCGTTCTGTTCCAGCGGCGGTTCGTCGAGAGCTTCATGTTCTCGGGGCTCAAGGGCTGACCGCGGAGATAGCGCGCCGCCCGGCCGTGCTATAATTTCGTCGCGGGCCCGTAGCTCAACGGCAGAGCATCCGGCTCATAACCGGCGGATCTAGGTTCGATCCCTGGCGGGCCCACCACATCAAAGGCTTTTTCGCGTGGTCCCGCTCGCTGACGGGAGTCAGAAGGACGTTCGATGCCGCTTC